>JANQIW010000048.1 GCA_028281945.1 Prochloraceae cyanobacterium PL24a_bin.78 | reverse complement strand
ATTCTGTGATTTCAGTCGATGTTCTACCAGACATTTTCAATACGCATTTCAGAATTTTCTTGTTCTAAGTCTATCATAGTTTTAGAAAATTGATATTATGAGTAGCAAGCTTTATTAGAAGCCGAAGTGGACACGGATAACGCTACCAAATCCATATATTTTATAAAAGATCCTAATCCAACTGCAGAAGCAATAGTGATCGAGATCGATAACTCTTTAGCAAAGCTTCTTTTAGTAGGAATAGATTCCGGCTTAGTAACTAATGGAACAATATTCGTCGATCACAAGAATCGAGGAATAGTACAAATCATCCAACGAAATGGATTGATTGCTACTGGAAAGATGGATGTCTGCTACGAGCCAGCGATCACCTTGAGCGTCGCTAGCAGATAATTTGGCGTTGGAGATTTGAGAAATGTTTTGAGTTGGTTGGTGATTCCCTAGTCATCAAATTTCCAAAACTTTACTAATTTGAGAATTTTTTTTTCATTCCTGAAATCAGCAACCCCCCTTCAAATTAGATCTTATTTTTTATATGTTTCAACGCAAGTAGAATACCTATAATAGTTACAGAATCTTTTAATTTATTATTGTAAATTTCTTGGATTAAATCATCGAGTTTAGTTTGCTTAAGCTCTAGCAATTCTTCTGCTAGTTCATGCCTTTTGGGATTTCGATCTTTTAGGATAATCTCTTGAGCAAGACATAGATGTATTTCTTGATTCGTACTTGCATTACTTGGATAAAAAGATGCAAAGAGTTCAATTTCTTTAGCCTCATAACCCGTTTCCTCCAATAGTTCTCTTCTGGCACATTCCTCAATACTTTCTCCATTTTCTATGCTACCACAAGGAATTTCCCAGCTATATTCACTAATTGGATATCTATATTGTCCAACCATGATAATTTTCTGATCAAAAGTTAAAGGAATAATACCGACAGCAGGTGTATAGTTGACTGTTAAGTAATCAAAGCGTTTACCTGTTGGTAGTTCTACTTCATCGATTTGAAAATTAGCGATAATTTTTGTGTTAATTTTTTTCCATTGAGTCATAGTTTTCCTCCATGTTCAATATCCTCAATCTATCTAAATTATTTTTTTTGTTGGAAGTATTGGTTTATAATAGCCTCATGTTTTGTTTCAGAAATCAAAGATTTGGCTGAAGAATTAGAACTGTAATGTATTTTTAGAGATGGCTGTTTGTCAGTTATTATTTTAAATATATCTACTGCCAAACTAAATCCCAACGAAAATTTTCCGGGGATTACACCTAATACATTTCGATCAATCAATTTAATACAAGAATCGTAACCTCGATTTTTTGAGGATTTGCTAACTTCAGTTTTGTAGCCAAAATATATTTCAGAAATCTCAGCTGAATCAATGCCAGAAAAAGTGCCAATAGCATTATCGTATAGGCTTTTTTTAACTTCTTCCATTTTCAATTTTTCTACAGTAGAGGAATAGCCATTCCCAATTAAAGAATAAGGAATACCGTTATAATTATGTTTTATATGGTTAATTGTTTTGGATACAAATGGAGTTAGCTTAACAAAATTTTCAGAGCATACAGGAGGATATACAACCAATAATGGTGATGCTACTGTACAAAGCTTAACACTTGATTTTAAATAACGATTTAGATTACGTCCTATTGCCAAAATTAATTTTTCAGTTTCAACGATTTCTCTATTACGGGTTATAATTAATTTTTTATTAGATTTACATTGATAAGTCTCATAAGTAGCGTTTAGCCATAATTCCCCATCATGAGATAAAAAGCTACATAGCAAATCCGATAAAATGTTTTCGGTATTCATAGGACAGTCATAACTTTTTATGGATTGAAAAAAATCATAATTTAGATTAGTTTGTTCATAGGAAAAATTAACTTCAGGAAGACAGATTTGTTGAAGCCATTCAACTTTTAGTAAATCGTTTAGAGATTTTTGTGAAGACCAATTGTATTTATAAAGATTATAATGTCTGACTAAAAATTGTTTGGTTATGATGTATTTCCAAAAAAGTCTTTGATGCAGTTTTGGGATATATTCCAATAAATAAGAAGCCTTTTTAGGAAAAAAGTCCGGATGTCTTGTAGAGGTAAGTAAATAAATAAGATGTTGAGCTTGAAACCAACTATTTTCTCTCATCTCAATATAAGGGTTACCTTCTCTATTTATAACTAAGTTCATACCTTCAAAACCTTGATAGTATTTTAGCAAGTACTGAATATTTTTAAGCATTGCCTGAAAAAATCGTGGAGATGAAAAAACAGAGTAAAGGCTTCCAAAGTGAAACCATTTCTGATGAGATCCGCTAGCTTCCATACATAACTTAGGATTTTTTTCCAATAGCAAAACTTTATATCCTGAACGCGCAAATATTTCAGCTGAAGCTAGTCCTGCTATACCTCCTCCAGCAATAACAATATTAAACTTTTTCATTTTCTCCTTCCTAAACCAAGAATTAAAACTTATAAAAACTATAATTAACGTTAAATTATATGTTTTTTTACTGCTAAAATTAGTGAATCAATATCTTCATCTGTAGTTCCAGAATGAATAGGTAAACAAATATGTTGAGGACAGTACTTATCTGAGATGAAAAGGTCTGCTGGCTCAAAACTTAAATTCTCAAAAACTGGTTGTTTATGGCATGGAACGTTGTAAACAGCTCCTCCTAAAATAATATTTTCTTCGGAAAATTTAGTTTTAATTTCTGAGGCCGTGCATCCATTTTTAAATTTAATTATAAATTTATATAAACTAGCTTGTGTCATATGTTTTATAGAACAATAATCAATATTTAGTTTTTCTAAGATAGGAATAATATTATTTACTGCCATGGCTCGATGGGCGATCATTTGATCTAGTTTTGCTAACTGAATCAGCCCTATATAAGCTTCAATTTCTGACATCCGCCAACTATTACCTAAATCATAATGCAAGCCACCATAATTACCTTTACGCTTACCTTGATTGCGAATTGATCGGATCAATTCAGCTTCTTCTAAACTGTTAGTAGTAACTATTCCTCCCTCAATCGTAGTCATAACTTTTGTGGGAAAAAAAGAAAACACTCCACCATCACCAAAATTACCAGCTTTCACATTATTTAGCATACTGCCATGAGCATGAGCGGCATCTTCTATGAGAAAAAGGTTATTGGTACGACAATATTCTGCAATCTCAAAAAAATCTGGTGTGATAATGCCACCAATATGTACCCAGACAACGCCAATTATATCAGGATGTTTTTCATGAGTATATTGCAAAATCTCCAGATCCGGAACAAAATAGTTAGGATTCATATCCATAAAGATAGGGATGCCACCTTCACGAAGAATAGCAGCAACACTAGCAAAATTTGTGTTAGTAGGAACAGCTACTTTACGATGCTTTGCTCCTTTGAGCATCAACAATGCCTGCAAACCTGAAGTACAAGAATTTAATGAAACTGCATATTGAGTTCCCACATAGCGGGCAAACTCATTTTCAAAAGTCTCTGTATGTTTTGCTAGAATCAACTGTCCGCTTCGCAAGATATTACCTAATTCAGCTTGAATCAATTCAATTTCTTGTTCGGATAAATCTAAATAAAATGGTTTAATCATTATTTTTACCTAAAGAATTTTCAAAAATTACGATAGTTTAAATTTAGGATTGAGGTACTGTAACATAATAATAATGGTTTTAGCCTACCTAGGGCTTGCTGAACGAGTATAGAATTATTGCTATACAAGGATTTCAAGCTTTTTTGCATAAAAAAAGTGCAAAGCTATAACCTTTAACCCCCAAAAAACGTGACCATTATCCCTAAAATTTTTTTCCAAATCGGGTTATCCCTATAGAAACAAACCTTTACCCCATAAGCTTTCTGAACATCAGATTAGATTTTTGTACTTTTTCAGCAAGCCCTACCTAACTAGCGATTTTTATAATAAAAATTTGTTGTTTCAGCCTTTGGATGTCTAACTTCTAAATTTAATAATCTATCAGGTATCAATCACAGTTTTATTTAAAGTAAGGCCAAAATTCATCGATTTTTTTGTTGATTAACTCTGTTAAACCTCGATTTTCTTTATAGAAAAAATTTTCTAAAAACCTTCTGGTTTCTG
This sequence comes from Prochloraceae cyanobacterium PL24a_bin.78, assembly GCA_028281945.1. GTDB lineage: Bacteria > Cyanobacteriota > Cyanobacteriia > Cyanobacteriales > JANQIW01 > JANQIW01. Next base: position 11,200 of record JANQIW010000048.1, on the reverse strand, counting down.
ATTTCATTGGAGGATAAGTTTTATTTGGAGTAAGATTAATGCTTTGGAATAATTTGAGAAATCGAGGCGGAAAGCTAGGATAATTGCTAGGTTTTGCTCTAGGCAAGTGGTAGCATTGATATTTTCGACCAGAGTACTTGGTCTTAAATAACCTGTTGAACAATAGTTGTAGAGTTATTGAATTTGGAACGATGGCTTTGTTGATATGCTTGGCATGCAAGCTTACATCTATACTTTTAGTGAGATTTAAAAATCTACAAATATCGTCGATAGTCTTTTGCATATTGTCAATAAAATCTTCAAAGATAATAAATTTGATTTGAGATCGCGGAAAATATGTCAAAAAACGGGAAATATGCTCGTAATATAAACTCCGAGATAGCAAATGACTTGGTGCAAATTGTATTGTCTTCTCAAAATTGTAGATAGCACGATTAGTTTTAACCCAGTGCCAATATTGAGAATAGGTTCGCTCTACTGGATCGCGCAAAACAAATATAAGCTTTACGTCAGGTAAAAGCTCCTTAATACGTTTAGGAGCTTTTTTAGAGGATAGATATGAAACACAATCTTCCCCAATAATCTGATTTGGCTTTGCATCGGCAAAAAATCTCAAATACCACTCTAAATAAGTTTCTAATTCAGCTTCATAGTCCCAGCATGGCCAGCTTTCTTTTGTTTGCAAAAAAAAGTCAGGATTTTGTTCAATATCGTCGATTGTAAAAAAGTGAGGCTCTTCATCAGCAGAACCAGGTATAAATACATTTTCATGCTGATTCAATAACCAGTGTAATGTACTTGTCCCACATTTCATACCACCACCAATTATAAAATTTGGCAGTTTATTTCTATCAGTTGAAAAAACCTTTGCTGAAAACATAAAAATATAATTACTAACTCAAAAAGTATATGTTATCTCAGATTTTTTAGCTTTTCATACTAGTTCAAGATCTCAAGTATGGAGTTTTTAATTATGATCTCATACTAAATCTTGTCTAAAAATAGAGTATAAATCTTAAATCTATTTTATATTTAGATTTCAACATTTTTTAATAAAAGGGTAGTGTAAGTAAAACTTGGTATAATATTAATTTAAAAGTTAAGCCTCCCAAGCCTAGAACAAAGTAAATTGGTGCTAAAAATAGCAATTTGATAGGCTGAAATCATCATTATTGTTTTATAGTGTATGGAAGCCTAAATTTTGTTTAAATATGGAAAGAATAGATCAGTAAAATTAATAATTAGAAATAAAATTATTTACTAATTGTATAGTAGTTTAGATAAACTAAATTATATCTAAAATCCACTAAGTCTCTAAAGAATGGTATTTTTTTTGTTCTTCAATAGCATTTAGCAAATCTTTTAGTGTAATAACACCTTCAAAAGGATTTTTTCCTTCAGCTTGACTTCTTAAAGCAGCATAGCAAGAAGCTTCTTCTACAGCATCTCTAATTTCCCTTCCACAAACCCCTTTAACTTTGGCTAATTTCTCTACAACAACATCATTAGCTAGGGGCAATTTAGGTATTAAATATCTGGACCAAATTTGCTTGCGCCCTTCTTCATCAGGGAGAAATAGCTTAATTTGAGTTGCTCGAGCAATGATACTAGGATCATAATTGGTGATTAGATTCGTGGCAAAAATAACTACACCCTTAAATTCATCTAGTTCTGGCAAAAATTGATTTGTCATAGCATTTATCGCATCTTCTAAACCAGATAGGGACTGTGTTGATCTTTTCTTAACCAAAGTATCTGCTTCATCGAAAAATAATACTACTTTTTTCTGTTTAGCAGCTTCAAAACAAGCTTTAATATTTTTGGGTCCAGTGCCATAGAATTTACTTAGCAAATCAGCACAGTGAACCACTAATATATTTAGACCTAGTCTGGAAGCGATCGCTTCAGCCAAGGTACTTTTTCCACAACCAGACGGACCATGAAGACTAATGATTTTTTTTTGGACTGGTTGGATTTCGTTCAGTCCCCACTCATGGCAAATGGATTCTCTTACTAAAAAAAAATCAACTGTTTTTTTTACCTGATTTTCCACTTCTGGTGCTAGTCTCAAGTCTGATAAAGTGTGTTTTGGTAGACGAATTAGAGTAGAAAATCGTGCAGGATCAACTTCTTCTTCTTTGTGTATTGATTGATGAGTTAAAGCAGCGTTATCAGCCGATTCTATGGATAAGGTGAAAACACTACAATTTAGGACATTATTTGGGAGATTTTTTTTCGCACTTTTGAGTACATCGATGCCCAGCATTTCTTTTTGCCAAGAGTTTACTTTTGAATTTATTGAAGATGATAATTTAACTTGAACTTTAGGATTATTATTGTTGTTACTCATTTTAGGGTCAAACTAGAGGAAATAAACTAAGTAGGGCTTGCTGAATGAGTATGGAATAATTGCTATACAAGGATTTTAAGTTTTTTTTTACCAAAAAAAGTGCAAAGCTCTAATTAAATAGATAAAAAACTTTTATAAAAACTTTGTGGGATAAGGTTTTTAGTAGATGGACTTGTTTTTCAGGAAACCTTTGTCATCAAGTTTTTGATCAATTACGTTCCTTTTCTCATCATCACAATTTGCTTATTTTCAAATCGGATTATCTTTATAGAAAAACTCTCAATCAGATAAGCTTTTTGGATTTTTTCAGCAGCCCTAAGTAAAAATTGAAATTCAGATTATTATGAATTTTCAGATAGCAAAGCTTAGGATATAAAAACTAATCTCAAGTATATGTAGAATACTTATTTTACGAAATCATATATATATAATCTCTATATATATGATTGTCAAGTTTTAAAAATCACTAAGCCTTATATAGGAATTTCACAGTATCCTTGAGTTTTTACTTTCGATTCAACTTCAATTGCAACTTGATCTGCGATTAGGAAGCCTTCAGAAATAAGCTTTTGATTATCAAGATCGACTTGAACGACTGCGTGCGCTTTTTGATGTGCTTTAATAGCAGCACTGATTTCTTGTTTTACATCACTAGGTAAATCTTGAACGTGATGCCCTTTGATTTCTACTAGGAAAAAAGTAGTTGAGGAATTGATATTTTTCTTGATTTTTTTGGCTAAGTTACGGATTACAGACCAGTTAAGATAGACAACAGAGAGCAAAGTTACTGCTCCTAATCCTATCAAACTTCCTATAATCCATGGAAGCAAATGTACAACCATTTTTATCTCCTTTCTGTTTTTTGCAATAATCGATTTTTAAAAGTAATGGAAAAGATAGCTAGATTCAGTAGATCGAAAACTTTTATAAAAACTTTGTGACACAAGGTTTTCAGTAGATGAACTTGTTTTTCAGGAAACTTTTGCTATCAAGCTTTTGCTCAATTACGTTTTTTTTTCTTTATAATTACAGTCAGCTGATTTCTAAATCAACTCTGTCGCCTGAAAAGCTTATTATTTGTTTGCTTTTTGATCTACTCACTAGAAAAGTATTTTTTACTGTTTCAAAAGCATTAAATTCATAACTCAAAATTTTTTAGGATAACAAGATTACCCACTTTAAAAAATTTTTCCAGTTAATTTTGCTATCCTAGTTTTTTTTGGGTTTTCTAGCTCAAAACAGTATCTACATTTTCAATAATGCTACTTTTGCTACTGACTCACCACTAGGAATGTTTTCTACAAAAATTTGTGCTACTTCTTGAACAGTCAGAGTTGATTTTGCAAATTTATTGCTATCTACAAACTTTTGTGCAACAGTACCAAATCCACCCCGTAATCCTTCTACAAATACATTTCTATATTTTCCATCTTTGAATATGGCAATTAGATTCCCTAAAAATGTCTTAAAAAAGTCTTTTGTCCAACCTGCTACAAAAGCATTAACCGCATCATCTTGATTAAAATGATTACCTTGAGATTTACTAAGAGGTAAATCAGCAACTACCATGTTGCCATTACTAAAAGCTTTAATTAAAAAACTATCCAGCTTTTTTGTTGTTACTAATTTGCCATAGGGACTACCGTTTAGATTTGTTATCATATCGCCCATTTGGTTTAAATATAAAAAAGCAATTTTGTGATAAGTCACTGAATATTTCTCCTAATTTGATGTGCAATTGACAAGCTATAAATGCTTGCTACTACCTTAAGACAATATACAAGTTAATTACAAGTCTATAAAAACAATTAAAATGCTATAAAAGTAATTAAAAAAACAATTAAAGTATGAGTTTTAAAAATGAAAAATATAAATATGAAAATAAGTGTGGAATATTAATTAGTGTGTATGATTTATTTAAAAAATAGTATGAGTTTTAAGATCGCTAGATAACTTAATTAGATATCTAGATTAGCTAAAATTTGTTATAATTCTTAATATTTAAACCTAGTTTTCTGGAGGTAAATAATGTCACGGGTTAAACCAACGATTGAAGGAACTATAAAAATAAAAGAAGTAGTAAAAAAGAAATTTCCTAGCGACAAAGATTTCTTAGGGTACATTCAGGAAAAGTGTTCAAAACAACAATACTACAACTTTCTTAAACAAGTAAAAATTGATGAAACAGCAGCTGACGCTATTTTTCAAGAACTCGATCTTGATAAAGAACACTACATTTTATCTCCTCATCCTCTTGAGTATCCTGATGGGCGTATCTCACTTGATAGTTATTTTTATCTAGAACCATCTTTCATAAATTCTACGGGATATGAAATTATTGAGAATAAAAGATTGATTCGTATTAAAGGACCAAATTTAATGGGGAAATCTTCTTTGATGGATAGAATTATTCACTATGCAGCTTCGCAAAACTATAAAACAGTGTATTTAGATCTAAATACAGTTGGTGATGAAACTTTGAAGGATAGTAATAAGTTCTTATCCTGGTTTTGTAAGAAGATTAGTAAAAACCTAAAACTAGATTGCCAGCTTAACACGGAAGAAAATTATTCTATACATTCTCTTGTTACAGAATATTTTGAAGACGACTTATTGCCTACAATTAATTATCCACTAGTATTGGCATTAGATAACTTTGAACGTTTTTTTCCCTATCAAGAGGTTAGAAACAACATGTTTGCTATGTTACGATATTGGTATGAACAGATAAACAATGTTCCTATCTGGGAAATGTTTCATCTGTTGATTGCACATTCAACCACTGATTATTGCGCTGATGATATTAATTATTCTCCTTTGAACGTTGGCTATCCTTTAGAACTTCCGATGTTTAACGAATTACAAGTACTGGACTTAGCCCAGCGGCATCAACTTCAATGGACCAAAGAAGTTGAGATTAAGTATTTAATGGCATTAGTGGGAGGTCATCCTTATTTAGTCAGAAAAGCTATGTATGAATGTTGTATTCAAAAGGATGATATAAGGAAATTATTGCTGAATAGTCATACTGAATCTGGAATTTATAGTGATCACCTCCGGCGACTCTTTTGTCAACTCCTCAATACACCGATGCTCCTTGAAACTTTTCAAACAATTATTTCTTCGTTTGAACCAGTTGAAGTAGACAAAATACATATATTTAAATTACGAAGCATGGGTCTTATTGAGCAATTTGGTGATTCTGCTATAGTAAGTTGTGAACTTTATCGTAAGTATTTTAGTAAATAAAAGGACAAATACAGCTATGATACCAGAAAAAATCTCTGATTTTAAATATACAGTCGGTGGTTGTGTACAAAGCAACCATTTTTATATTAAAAGAAAAGCTGATGAAGAACTTGAAAAATACTTAAAAGATGATGATTTTTGTTATGTTTTCAATGCACGTCAGATGGGAAAATCTAGTTTGCGAATTCAAATCTCAAACAAACTAAAAAATGAAGGGATACTCTGCTGCAATATTAATCTTATAATGTCGATACAAATTAAAAGTCCAGAAGAATGGTATCAAGAATTTCTTCGTAATATGCTTAGAAGTATTAATGTACAGATTAAAAACAGAATTGAGTGGAAATCTTGGTGGTATTCTCATAAAGATTTACCAGTTGGATTGCGATTTAAAATGTTTATTGATGATGTATTGTTAGCTCATATTAAAGAAAAAAAAATCGTTATTTTTGTTGATGAAATTGATAGTATTTTGAGCCTCCCTTTCTCTCTTGATGAGTTTTGGAGGCTAATCCGTTTTTGCTATGACCTCCGAGCTGAGAACTCTAAATATAAACGTTTAACCTTTGCTATATTTGGGGTAGTAACACCTTATCATTTAATTCAGAATAAAACTCAGACTCCATTTGATATCGGTAAAGCGATAGACTTAACTGGCTTTACAGCTCAACAAGCCCAGCCTTTAGCTGAAGGATTGAAGAAAAAGGCTCGCAATCATGAAGCTGTTCTCAAAGAAATCTTAAATTGGACAGGAGGACAGCCTTTCCTTACCCAAAAACTTTGTTATCTCTTTGCTGATTCTGATGATTCGATTGATGATGATAGTGAAACAAAAGTAGTAGAAAGGTTAGTAAAATCGAAAGTGATTGAAAATTGGGAAATCAAGGATGAACCACAGCATTTAAGAACTATAAGAGATCGTCTTCTACATCAAGATAATGAAGAAAGCTTGCGCAGTAGGCTAGAACTATATCGCAAAATTCAGCAAGGAGTTGATATTTTGGCTAGCCATGACAAAGAAATGAAATTGCAACTATCTGGATTAGTTATCAAAGACCAACAAAATAAATTGAAGGTATATAATCCTATCTATAGAGAAATTTTTAATCTTGATTGGGTTAAGAAAGAGCTAGAAAAGCTTGTCCGCATTGACTGGGGAAAAGCACCAAACTTATCCCATTTTTATGGACGGAGTAAAGAGTTACAAGATCTAGAAAAATGGATAATCAATGAGCAGTCTAAAATTGTAGCTATTGTCGGTATTGGAGGAATTGGGAAGACTGAATTATCTCTAAGGTTGGGTAAAGGTGGTATTGGCAAAACTGAGCTTTCAAAAAAGTTAGCAGAAAATATTAAAGGGGAATTTGAGTACATCGTTTGGCGAAGTTTACTTAATGCTCCACCACTTACTGAGATTCTGAGTGATATAATTGAGTTCTTATCTAAGGAATTGCGTAAAAATAAAATACCACCTAAAAAATTGAATTCTCTAAAAAGTAGCCAAATAATTGGTACAGTATTAGATCACAAGTTTTCTAATCAATCAGAAACTAACTTACCAGATTTTTCAAAGGATAAAATAGGTCAATTGATCGATTTTTTAAAAAAACACCGCTGTTTGGTAATCCTTGATAATGTAGAGTCAATTCTCAAAAAAGGCAGTGATGATGAGGAAAGTAATGATAGTGCAGATGTGTTTCTAGAACCTGATTTGGCTGCAAGACAATATCGAGATTACTATGATGATTATGGTGAGTTTTTCAATCAAATAGGAACAGTTCAACATCAAAGCTGCTTGATAATAACCAGTCGAGTGATCCCGCCAGAAATTGACTTGCTTAGAACAAATGATGCTTCAGTTCGTTTACTTGTACTAGAAGGGTTAAAAGATATAAAAACTGTTCAGGCTTTTTTTGAACAGTTTGGTACTTTTCATGGAACAGAGGAAATTTGGAGTTTTTTGGTAAAATTGTATGAAGGAAATCCTTATGCTTTAAAACTAGCAGCTCTTAAAATAAATCGTAAATACAATGGCGATATTTACGACTTTATACTTCATGAGAAAAATAAAATTTTTGGGAGTATGAAGGATTTATTAGATTGGCATTTTAATGACTTAGGGTATAATGAAAGAGAATTAATATATTGGTTGGCAATCAATCGCGAACCTGTTTCTGAGTCAGAACTTCTAGAGGATATCATCTCAGTATCTGAAGAAAAACAAGTTCACAGCATTATAGAATCATTAAATCAAAAGAAATTTCTATTAAGGACTTTAGACAAAGTACCTAAATTTAGTATTATACCTGTTTTAATTGAGTATGTCACGAAAAAAATCATAGAATTATCAGTGCATGATATTAAAAATAAAAAATTTAACTTGCTAAATAGGATATGCTTACTAAAAGGTAAAGGTAAATATTTCATTAAAAGTATTCAGGCAAGAATCATTTTACAGCCTATTATCGATAACCTAAAGCCTAGTTTTGATTTATTAGATGAATTACAAAATAGAATAGACTCTAAATTAGAGAACAATAATGAACTATTTCGAGAATTAAATCAATATAATGATAAAATTAAAGCTTTATTGAAACAATTTGATATTGAAGAGCTTCTAAATCAAGCTCTTTCAATGCTACGTGAAAGAACTCCAAAAATTTCGGGATATGCAGCTGGCAATATTCTGAATCTGCTTATTCAAAATAAAATCGATAAAAAAAATAATCAAGCCCTAAAACCTATATTGAGTAAGTACAACTTTTCTTATTTAAGTATTTGGCAAGCTGATCTCAGTCGTGCATTTATCCATGATGTTAATTTTACAAAATCACAGTTTAAAAAATGTCTATTTACTGATACCTTTGGTGTTGTTTTAGATGTAAATTTTAGTCCTGATGGTAAATTTTTTGCCTCTGGGGATATTAGTGAGAAAATTCGTATTTGGGAAGTTAAAAATAACCAACTTTTTAGTATTTGTGAAGGACATGATGATTATATTCTCTCAATCTCATTTAGTCCTGATAGTCAACTAATAGCTAGTAGTAGTATAGATAAAACGGCAAAAATATGGGATGTCAAGACAGGAAAGCTTTTGAATATTTTGGAGGGACATATAGGTTGGGTAAATAGTGTTGTCTTTAGTTTTGATGGGGAAAAACTTGCTAGCTGTAGTTCTGATGGTGTAAAAATATGGAATGTCAAAGATGGAAAGTGCCTTAAAAATATATCAGCACATACAGATGGAGCATTTCCTATTAACTTTACCCCTGATGGCAAACAACTCGCCAGCTTTTGTAGAGACAAAACTATAAAAATATGGGATATAAAGACAGGCAATTTATCACATACTTTGCCAGGACTTGATAAATCAGCAGGTTCACTCGCTTTCAGTCCTAATGGTAAATTGCTTGCTTGTGCTTTTGATGAGGTATATTACAAAGATAATGAAGATGAAGAAAAAGTAGTTAAAATCTGGGAACATAATCAAGGGAAATGGCAAGATCTCAACACTTTAGCTGAAATTAACGCTGGTGTCAGGTCAATCTCTTTTAGCCCTGATAGCAAGAAACTGGCCTGCTGTGTCTGTAGATATGATCATATTCACCCATGTAACCCAATTAGGATTTATGATGTTAAAACATGGGAGTATCAATCCTTTGAAGAACATTCCAACTGGATAATGTCTGGTGCTTTTCATCCTGATGGGAAGATATTTGTCAGCAGCAGTGAAGATGAAACAATAAAAATTTGGGACATCGAGACGGGTGAATGCCTTGAGACAATGGATGGATATACTAATTGGCAGCTAGCAGTAGCCTTTCATCCTGATGGTAAGATATTAGCTAGTGGAGATAATAATGCAACTGTATATCTCTGGGATGTTGAAACAGGTGAATGCTTAAAAACTCTAAAGGGACATACAAGTTCAATCTGGTCACTTGCTTTTAGTTCTGATGGTAAGATATTAGCTAGTGGTAGCACCGATTTAACTATCCGACTCTGGGATATCGAAACGGGTGAATGTCAAAGAACGCTTCTTGGAAAAGAAGAAAGAATTTGGTCACTTGCTTTTAACCCTGATGATACTAAATTAGCAAGTAGCAGTGTTAATCAAAAAATTAGAATATGGGATCTTCAAACCAATCATTGTCAAATTCTCGATTCAAATGAATCTAGTGGTGGTGGAATAAAGTCAATTACTTATAGTTCTGATGGTGTATTTCTTATAAGTGCCAGTGAAGATAGAACAATCCGAATCTGGAATATTCATACTTCTGAGTGTCTCAATGTTCTAAAAGGACATAAAGATTGGGTAACTTCTGTTGATTTTATCGATCATCAAAAACTCGCCAGTGCTAGTGAGGATAAAACAATCCGAATCTGGAATGTTTATACTTCTGAGTGTCTCAATGTTCTAAAAGGACATACCGGTGGAATATCAAGCCTTTGTATCAGTTCTGATGGTCAAAAACTTGTTAGTGGTGGTAGAGACAAAACATTACTACTTTGGAATCTCAGTACTCATGAGTATAAAACTCTTAAGGGTCATAAAGAAAGAGTTGACTCTGTTGTTTTTAGTCCTAGTGGCAAAACAATAGCAAGTAGTGGTAGAGATGGAACAATTAGGTTGTGGGATGCTGAGACAGGTAAGCATAATATTACTCTAAGGATACCTAGACCCTATGAGGGTATGAAAATTACGAGTGTTGAGGGTTTGAACACAGCTCAGAAAAAGAAGTTGAAAATTTTAGGAGCTATAGACGATAGTGAGTAAAATCAGTGTTGCTAAGTACTTTAGCAAATTTTTTCCCTAATTTACGGATAAAACTATTGAGGTACTGGAAAAAATCTCTCTTGTCTTCAAATTCTTCACTTAATTCATCAATCTCTTCCTGTTGCTGTTGTTCTTTGACGAAAGCATCGTATTCTTCAGTAGAAGGCTCACCAAACTCTCGCTTTTTCTCTAAATTGCGATCTGGGTAACGATCGCCTCTGGTACTGCGCTCAACGCAATCGAATTCTTCCCAAGTGAGGTATTTAATTGTTGATAATCTATCTATTGTGCATTCGTCTAAATCACCAACATCTTTGCTGTCTTGCCCCCACCATGCGATCGTTACTCTGTATCCCCAACTCTCAAGCAATTCTTTAGTTTGAAGATATTGGGAAATAACGTGCTTATTGGTTCTGCTTCCAGCATCTGGAGCAATAATAACTCCATCAGCTTCTGCCTGAATTAAGTTGGCTTTTAATTGTTCTGGACTTTTGTGATGGCATCCACCAGAAGCCCCGATCGTGATCAATCCCGTTCTTGTTGATATTCTAAAGGGTTTTATATTTGTCCCTTCTGCCATGATAACAGGATTCTTCATTCCCGCAGGTATAGGTATCAATGGCGTTGATGAGCTAATCTTGCCGTTATAATAGCCGATCGGTAATTCACTATTTTGGAGATGGGAAGTTGGGCGATGTTTACGGTTTTTTGCTCCTGCAACCCAGTTATATTTTCCACTGCGTTGCGCATTATGATAGCGTATTTGGATTCCGATTATCAATCCCTCTGGATTAAATATAGGGCACAAGATGCCATCACTATGA
>JANQIW010000147.1 GCA_028281945.1 Prochloraceae cyanobacterium PL24a_bin.78 | reverse complement strand
TTTCTTCCATCTCCCCAATCTTCCCCAATCTCCTCAATCTCCCATCTCCTCATTTTCTTCCATCTTCCCTATATCCTCATTTTCTTCCATCTCCCCAATCTTCCCCAATCTCCTCAATCTCCCATCTCCTCATTTTCTTCTCCAATATCCTCAATCTTCCCCAATATCCCCAATCTCCCCAATCTCCTCAATCTCCCAATCCCTCATTTTCCTCCTCTCCCATTCTCCCCAACCACAATCCCTCATTTTCTTCTCCAATATCCTGAATCTTCCCCAATCTCCCCAATATCCTGAATCTTCCCCAATCTCCTCATTTTCCCACATCTTCCCAATCTCCTCATTTTTCCTCAATTCCCCAATCCCCAATCTTCCTATATTTTTCCCAATCTTCCCACATTCTATTTTTATTACAATTACGGGAAAAAAGATATTACCGAGTCACACCTTGAATAACAGTATCTATATTAGCACCACTAAAAGGTTGAGTATCTCCAACCCAATTAAAGTCACTAATTCTTAAACTAACAGAACCTATTTCTAAAACAGGGTTAAAACGAATGAGAACATTATAAGTACGACGGGAATATTCAAGAAAATAATCCGTGCTAATAGGATCACCATTATCTATATTAAAAGAAGTTTGCACTCCTGCACGTAAAGGTCCATAGATTTGTTGTGTAATTCCTAAGGATAAAGTCTCTTGGTCAACAAAACGATCAAACAGAAAAGGTGAAATATCACCAGTAACCGACTGAGAATAACTAATATTAAACCCAGTATAATCTAGAACACGACGTGAAAAATTACCCACTTGTCCTTGTAAACCAATGGTACCTCTTAGATTAGGTTGAGTATCACCATTACTATAAAAACTGCTAACACCTGTAAGACCTGCTGTTAATCGAAGGAAAGGAAGTATAGGAACAGGAGTATAACGCAAACCTTCTTGAGAATTAGGCTCTAAAGATTGTCCTTTCCATAGGAAAAATTCATTACTAAGAGAAGCAGCCGTTTGAAATCGATTTAAAGTTACTAGGTCTTCTTCTTCAAAAGGATCTAAAAATTCATCTAGATCCGTTTCCGCATTAATTCTCTGAAATGAAGCTTGATAATTAAACTTAAAATTACTGTTTCCGATAAATATATCTGGAGATTGAGCCACCAAACCAAAACTATTTTGTACCGTCTGAAAACCCAATGAACCGTTAAAAAGACGATCGCGGAAATTATATTGTAAACTGACACTATAAGGATTATTAAGATTACCTATTTTCTGCTCTAATCTAGAACTAGATCGGATCTCATCAGAAATTTCCTCCCCATCAAAACTGGTAACCTCTGTATTGGATTGAAAAGTTGTTCTGGGAGTAAAAACGATATCTAATTCAGTATTCACCCCAAAAGTAGAAGCATCAAAAACCGCTGTACCTTCACGATCGTCATCCACCCCCAGAGCATCAGGAAAAGTGCCTCTTTGGAAAAAATACTGAGGAGAAACAGTGAAACTGATATTTTGGGTATCAATAAAGTTAAAAGAACGTTCGACAAAAAGACCACCCCGATCTTCCCCATCAAATCCAACACTAATAATACTAGGGCGACGAGGTCTACTATCAAAAACCAATCGATCTTGAAAAATGGGTAAAGACAAATCAGAATCAAAAACAATCCGAGAGTTAGTAGTGTTCAACTCTTCCACCCCTGGAGCGAGATTATTCAATTGAGCCGAATCTGCTCGAACTACCAATTCTGGAGGAGAAAAAGGATCATTTGTTAAGCGAACATCAATTGCATTCCAACTACCACCATCAAATTCTAACTGACTTGCTTCAAAGCGAAAACGATTAATTCTGCCCACACTTTCTCTAGCAGGCAAACCACCTTGTTCGGCGATACGATTTAAAGATCGACTGCTTCCGATGGTAAATCGATAACCTTCTGCGGTGGTAACTCTTTGAAGAGGTTGATTAATGGAGAGGCTATCATTTAAAGCTAATTCTGGAATAGTTTGTCTTCCTGGCTCTGTAGCTAAATTTCCTGAAAAATCTCGATCGATACTAGGTTGAAAAATTTCACCGCTAGCATTAATAATTGTGCCACGATCTTGGACAAAATAATATTCAAAGCGTTCTCCTCTTAATATTTGATCTCCTCTTGTTAAGATTACATTCCCTTGAGCTACTGCCAAACGGTTAGACAAGGAAATTTGCAATTTATCTGCGGTGAGAATTCCTCTGGCAAAATTGATTGTAACATTACCTGTAGCTTGAATAATTTCTTGTTCTTGGTTATATTCCTGTTGATCTGCAAAAACTTCAATTATATCTATTTCTTCTATAGGTATACTGACTGATTCTTCTGTAGCTTGAGTAATTTCTTGGGTTTGGTTATTGTCTTTTTCTTTTATATCTGTGGATAATTCAATTTCTAAATTTTCTCCTTGATTATCTTGAATAACTAATCTACTTATTTTCCTTTTAACAATTTTTTCTGATTCTAATGAAGATGGAAAACTGTCTACTGAAAGTGTTTCTCCTAATAATGTAGCTTCATTATAAATATTATGCTCTTGAGGTTTACTTACTCTTCTGCCATTTTCTGGAAAATCTTGATAATTTAATACTTGCTTATGGATTTTATCTGGTTGGTTTTCACTTTCAACTAAAGTTTGGGATAGTATTTTTTTTTCAATTTCTGATATTTCTTCTGTTAAACTTTCCGATTTAGAGGAAAAATCGGAGGATAGAGGTAAGACTTGAATTTGTGCCGGTGGTAATCCTAATGCAATAAATTGGAACATTTTTATAATTAGATTAGTTATGTAGTAAGTAAACTACAATTTATGATAGATATTTATTATTATTACCTCAATATATCCCAAATTTGTAATAAATTACAAGGCGAATTACGATGATTTGAAATTGGGAATAAATAACCCATTTTCTCCACTGTCAACTTTTAAAACAGCTACCTATTGCTCTGTGACATTTAATTTTTTGATATATTTAATAAATATAGTACTATACAATCAAAATAGTACTATAGGATAACCATTAATTTTTAACTTAAAGGCAGATATTAATTTCCAAGATTTTGATAATCAAATTTTTCAAGCCCCCTAGCAAGGGACATATAAATCAAAAAAAATTCAAAATATGCCTAATATTGAGAAATAATGATGGAAGCGGAATTCAAACCAGAAAAACTACCACCTTTTTTGATAAATTGCAGTGCTAATTTAGCTTTGAAAAACAATTAAGAGTAATAATTACTCAAAATCTTTGCGTCCGGGGTTACGAGTTGGATCGCTTGATAAAAACCCAAACATAAATAAAAGTATGAAAGCACTGACAACAATATAAACTGCAATTTTTAGAGTTAGCATTTTATACGCTCCTTAAACTAAATTTTTAATAACTTCTTAATTTACTTTAACCTATTTAGGCACGAAAAAATACCATGGATTGTCCCAAATTTCCCTGAGTTTTTTCTCGTCAGTTTTGAGGATTGGCATCTATTTTCAATTGTCCTTCAGGAGTAATCCTCACTTTAGCACCTAATTTTTGAAGTTCTTTGACTGCTATTTCTTGAGTTGGTCGATCGTTGACGTTAGCTAAAATAGTTGTCCAAGAATTTATTTTTGCTAATCGAAGTTTTTCTGGATCAGGATTTCTTACTAAATCACGATAAAATTGGGCGGTTTGTTGGAGACTTAAAGCAATTCTGGTATTTTTAGTATCTTCTCTTTCTTGTGTCCAATCAGCGGCATTTTGATACGAATTAGCGGCTTTTTTGGGATCGGCTAAAAATAAGATTTCATCTACACCTTTATAAATCCAAACAAAAAAAGCTCTATTAGAAAGCTCTGGAGATATATGAGTTAATACCTGATCCATCAATTCTACTGTTTTTTTGGGTTCAGCTGCAAATAGAGTATTAGCTGAAGATAGCTGAAGAAAAGCGGAAATAAAGCGTGGATCGTTTTTGACGACTATTTCAAAGTAGTCTGTTACTAAAGAATATCCTGTTTCTTCACGAGCTTTAGTATCCCCAAAATACTGTATAAATTGTAGAAAGTTCCAATCTGCAACAAGATTATCAAATCCAAATGAAGGTATTTTTTTCTGTAATTCAACTATAGTTTTAAGGTTTTGTTCTTCTTGTTGATAATCTTTATTTTTCTCTTCATCAATGATTTCTTTTTGATAAAAACTTGCTTGTAGTAAGGTTACTCCACTAAGAAAAACTAAGAAAAGAATAAAGTTTAGAATTGTTTGAGGTAAAATTCGTAATTTCATATTTTTTTTGATATAAATTAGCGTATTCTAATACCATTATTACTACAATTTTCACTGGGTGAGTTTGGAGATTCTACGACTTCACCTACATTAGCACCTTGACATATAATTATATCAATATTTCCAGCACTATGATATATTCCTGATGCTAAATTCCTTACTTGATCTAAACTAGGATTGATGGCATTAGCTTGGTGTTTGACAATACTACTATTGACTATTGTAGGATCGGGATAGTTATAGTAATTATTACTTATTGTAATATCTAATGCTGCTATTGAAGTAGCAAAAGTTTGATTTTCAAAGTGATAGGCTTGTTGTGCACGAGAGATACCACCTAAAAAATTACTAGCTTCAACTTCTCTTGATTTTCCCACTTGCCTAAGAAAAGCAGGAATAGCAATGACTATTAAAATAGAGAAAAAAACTAAAACAATTAATAATTCTATTAAAGTAAAACCTTGTTGATTTATATATTTTTTTTTATTTATTAAGTTTAGTATGATTTTTATCATCTTTGTTTCAATGAAATGATTAACTTTATTGATTTTGAAATTATGATTCTAATAATCTTGATCAGATTTTTACAAATGCAAAAACACCAAGCATTCTGGGATTTCTACTTGGTGTCTTTTGACTTAGTCTAAATTTAACTTGGATTAAGAAATATAGCTGATTAACAAACTAAACTATTACTCAAGTTCGCTATGGTTAGCAGCACAACTTACTGCATCAGGAGTAGCACCTGCATTAGGAACAGTAGGAGTAGCATTGATGGCATCAGTTTGACAAATAATAACGTTATAAACACCAGCACCAAATTGTGTAGCACCGCTATATGCACGAACACCGTCATTACTACCATCAGATGCAGTTGCTGTTGAAGTTACAAACAAATTAGTACCATCCTGAACAGCAAATGTATAGTAATCACTAGTAACAGTTATACCTAGTAGATTATCTTGGTTTCCTAAAGCACCCATAGCAGTACCATCTGCGATAGCAGGAGTAAATTCTTGTCTTTCAAAGTGGTAAGCTTGTTGTGCTCTATTGATAGTACCTACACCATTCTTTCCTTCAGTTTCTCTAGCTTTACCAACTTGGCCTAGTAAGTTTGGAAGTGCTACTGCTGCTAAGATACCTACGATAATAACAACTACTAATAGTTCGATTAATGTGAAACCTTGTACTTTCTTCTTGTTGGATAAGTATTGAATTAGTTTAGCTTTAAATTGAGCGTTCATAGTATTTCTCCTTGGATTGTATTTTAGTTTTATTTTTTTTATTCCTTATCTTTATTCAATTTACCCGTTTTGTTTTGATTTCCTATCACCCTTTGAAAAATTCTTTTTTGTTTTTTTTGTCTCATCTTCTATTGATTTTTTAAGATTTGACGAAAACTTAGGGGATTTTCTCTGAAATCTTTGGGTTTTCTTGGTTTGGTGCTTTTCTTTGCTCCATGATTAAAAGTTACCCACTTGATTTTGATTTCATATCACCTTTTTCAAAATTTTTTTTGGTTTTTTTGCTTTAATGGCTAGAAGCTTTATTTTATAAGGTTTTTAGAATTCCATGGCAAATGTTTAAGGTGGATTTTCTCTCTTGGAGATTGAGTATCTTGATAGGATTATTAAATATTGGAGATTAGATATTGGCAAAATCAATGTCAGTTTTAAGGTTTTGTCCTGAGAATATACTCCAAAATGATAATTACCTTTAATTAGTTAAGACAAGGCAAAATGGAGAGCAGCCTAGAAACCCTGTACTCACTATAAAGTGGAGTATTCCATGATAGAATTAAAGAAAGAAATAATTATGAGTTTATTTAAAAAATGGCAGCCAACATAGAGAATTTAGTAATTATAGGTTCGGGACCAGCGGGCTATACTGCTGCTATTTACGGAGCCAGAGCTAATCTAAAACCAGTTATGTTTGAAGGTTTTGAAATGGGAGGAAGTCCGGGTGGTCAATTGATGACAACTACGGAAGTGGAAAATTTCCCTGGTTTTCCAGAAGGAATAACTGGACCTCAATTAATGGATAGAATGAAGGCTCAAGCCGAACGTTGGGGTACCCAGTGTTATACAGAAGATGTTATTGAGGTGGATTTTAATCAACGTCCTTTTACCATTCGTTCTACAGAAAGGGAAGTAAAAGCCCACACGGTAGTTATTGCGACAGGGGCAACTGCTAAACGTTTACGATTGCCTTCAGAAGATAAGTATTGGAATAATGGAATTTCAGCTTGTGCTATTTGTGATGGTGCTAGTCCTATTTTTAAAGATGTGGAATTGGCGGTAGTAGGAGCGGGAGATTCGGCTACTGAAGAGGCGGTTTACCTAACCAAATATGCTACTAGAGTACATTTGTTAGTGCGTCGAGAGGTGATGCGGGCTAGCAAAACTATGCAGGAAAGGGTTTTAAATAATCCTAAAGTCAAAATCCATTGGAATACTCAACCTGTAGATGTTTTTGGGAATGGCACTCTTTTAGAAGGTGTAAAGCTACAGGATACTAAAACTGGCGAAGAAAAAGATCTGCGTGTTAATGGTCTTTTTTATGCTATTGGACATTCTCCTAATACTTCTATCTTTAAATTCCAATTAGAATTAGATCCGGTGGGCTATATTGTGGTTAAACCGGGTACGATGGAAACTTCTGTGGAAGGTGTTTTTGCCGCGGGTGATGTTCAAGATCATGAATATCGTCAGGCTATTACTGCCGCAGGTACTGGTTGTCAGGCTGCTTTATTGGCTGAAAGATGGTTATCTAGTCATAATCTGATTCAGGAATATTCTCAAAAGGAAACTTCTACACAATCTACTACTGTATCTACTGGAGAATCTACTGAAGCTAAAAAGGTAGATGAAAAGAAAACTCCAGCAATGGCTACTGAGGATAGTTTTGATATTGCTGCTACTCGTCATTATGGTGGCTTGGCTTTACGTAAGTTATTCCATGATAGCGATCGTCTCTTGATGGTTAAATATGTTTCTCCAACTTGTGGCCCTTGTCGTAGTCTGAAACCTATTTTGGATAAAGTGGTGGCGGAATATGAGGGGAAAATTCATTTTGTTGAAATCGATATTGTTGAAGATCCAGAAATTGCAAAAGCTGGGCAAGTCACTGGTACTCCTACAATACAGTTTTTCAAGGATAAAGAATTACTTCAGGAAATTAAAGGGGTTAAGCAAAAAAGTCAGTTTCGTCAAATAATTGATAGCTATTTACCTGCAGGTGTGGTTTAATTCAACCCAAGGGGAAGTCTTCTATCCCCTCCTTATTTTTTTTAATGGTGCTAGATATTTGATATTGAGTGGGAGAATGGGGAGAATGGGGAGAATGGGGGATGGGGAGATTGGGAGATGGGGAGATGAGGAGAATGGGAAGAATGGGGAGAATGGGAGATAGGGAGATGGGGGAGACAAGGGAGACAAGGAAGACAAGGAAGAATTTAGTAATCTTATTACTTATTACTTATTACTTAATCTTGGATGGGGAGGATTATTTAAAGATATAGGTTTGAAATCTATTATTATTTTTGAAGTTAAAAGATATAAAAATAGGTTTGTGTAAGAATATTAATCTTAAATAAGAATTAAATTATACTAAAAATATCCGATATAATGTATTATAAATAGAAATTTTCAAAAGGAAATATTTTAATTTGATTATTTTATAATCTATTATTTTCTATAAATCAAATAAATATTTTATTACTATCTAGTTTATTGTTAACAATCAAATGACATCAACAAAAGTTTCTTTATCACCTTTTTTCAGGCTATTTTTTAGTCCAAAATTATCAACTAAGTTAACTATCATCGGCTTGATAATTACTAGCTTATTCTTAATAATTGCCCTTGGTGCGCCTTTATTCCAAAGTTGGGGATTAATACAAGATCCTACTGAGTTTTTAGATAATCCCATTAAGTCTCCACCGGGAATTCAATATTTATTTGGCACAACTCTGGAAGGTTATGATGTTTTCTCTCGTACTTTGTTTGGCACTCAAGCTGCTTTAAAAGTGGTTTTTTTTGCTACTACTATTAGTGTAACGATCGGGGTTCCTATTGGTTTGATTAGTGGTTATCTAGGTGGAAGAGTCGATCGAATCCTCTTGTTTATCATGGATACCATCTACACTTTACCTGGATTGCTATTGTCAGTAACTTTAGCTTTTGTAGTTGGAAGAGGAGTATTTAATGCAGCCTTGGCTTTAAGTATTTCTTATATTCCCCAATATTATCGGGTTGTACGTAATCATACGGCTAGTATCAAGACTGAATTATTTGTTGAAGCAGCTAAAGCAATGGGTGCAACTCCTGTAAGAGTGCTTTCAAAGTATCTCTTTTTAAATGTAATTCAGAGTGTACCTGTAATTTTGACTCTGAATGCGGCTGATGCTATTTTAGTTCTCAGTGGTTTAGGTTTTTTAGGTTTAGGGTTGCCTGATGAAATTCCAGAATGGGGACATGATTTACGTTTAGCATTGCCTACTCTACCTACTGGTATTTGGTGGACTGCTTTATTTCCTGGTTTAGCTATGACTTTTTTAGTGGTGGGTTTGTCTCTTCTTGGTGAAGGTTTAAGCGAAATTTTAAACAGAAAATCCAATTAAGTACGATCATAGGAGAATGGGTGAATGGGTGAATGGGTGAATGGGTGAATGGGTGAATGGGTGAATGGGTGAATGGGTGAATGGGGTAATAAATTTTGGTTAATTATCCTAGATTTAAGATTTTTTAACTCTATCATCGTTTGAGGAAATTGGGATAATTTATAATTATTAACTAGTTTTCTATTATAGTACTATACTTGATTTCCTATTTTCCTTATTGGAAGTAGCGACATTTTGCAAACCTGAGCGAATCATTTCTCTTTCTAATAAAGCAAAAAACCTTGCTCGATCGCCTCCTTTCACTACAGCCATATTATGAGCTTCTGCTAAAGCCACTGGATAACCATAACCTTTATTTACCTGTGCTAAAACAATACTTAAAGACTGATTAAATAGGGCAGTATCTTCAGCCACCCAAGCAGGGACTTCTATTCTTGCAATCTCCCAACCAACATTAATATAACAAAAATAAATCCTTTGATGTTCATCATATAAGTCTAAAATTCGTAGAGAACTCCTCCAAAGAGGACTTCTTTGTCCTGGTTCTAATAAATAAGACCACAAGGTAGCATCCCTTAAAGGTTCAATAGTTTCACAAGGAATCTTTTCATCTACAAACCCACCACAATTTACTATACAGTTAGGAATATGAAAAGGACAAGCTTGTAAGCGAAGAAAGTTTATTCCTTCAATACTGCGAGAAGCACTTACATAACCAAGGAAGGGGATTTTGGTTTCTCGTAATAATTCCCAAGCGTCTAAAATAGGAGGTAAAATGCAATTACGAGCTTCTACTGGTAATCCATCTAAAAACCAATAAATTAAAGAACCATCTACCATAGCTAAATTAGGTATATCATCATGAGAACCAGGAGGATTCACCCAACCACAAGCTATTTCTGCTAAAACTTCTATTTCAGATACGGTACGTCGATAACCCATCCATTCATCTGTACGAATTCCCCATTGTTTTGATACGTATAAATCTTCTTTTTTATAGTAAACTTCAGGAATACTATCTAGTAATGGATGGAGATTTTGCTCATAATGAAGCATTATTCTTCCGATATTAATTAGATAGCAATAGGCGATTTGATGGTGGGAAGGGGAAATTTGGGATCCATCAGTGGCAAAAACACTATGACTTATGGGTGCTTTTTCAATTTCAATTCTACTATCAAGGGATTCAACGGGAATTGCCGCGGAAAAGATAAATCGATCTCGCCATTTTTGGTGAATTTCTGTCAGTTTTTCTTGTCTAAGATTAGCTTGAAGCATGAGATTTTGTGCTAATTCTAAACGTTGAGTGCTTGCGTTTGCTTCATTTTTCATATGTTGGCTAATGCCTGGTATTTGTTTGGCAAGTTTGGCTAAATCTAACATGACTAGTAAACTATATTTGTTTTCAATTGTATTTTTAAATTGTAGCAATTGCTAAAAAAATAATGGGGTTAAATGTTGTAAATCTAGAATAATCAACTGTTGTAAATGTAGGATAATCAACTAGAATTGATTTTTGGGATGTTTTCCTTTTCCTATTCCCCTTTTTAACTAAAAAGTACTTATGATACGAGAAAATATTTTAAAAATTCGATCGCAATCTTCCCAACTTAATTCAAGTAGTAATTTACGAGTATTACATTTGGCGGGATCCCCTGTATCAGATTTTTACTATCATCTTTCCACTAGTTATGCAAAAATGACGGTACAACCTTCGGGTGTTAGTAGTTATTATGCTGTGGTAAATCCTGATGGTTTTTGGCAGTTAGGCCCATCTTTAGACCAATTATATGAGAAGATCTTTTTTAAAGATATGATGGCAATTTTACCCCCTATTGATGTGGTAATTCCCCATATGTTTTGTCTGCCTGGGATGACTAGCTATCGCGCCTTTTTTGAGGATGTATTTGGAGTGGCTGTAGTGGGTTCAAATTCTCATTGTATTACGGTTGTTAATGACAAATTCTTGACACAAAATTTGCTTTCAGCTTCGGGTATTGAGGTTGCTAAGTCGCAGCTTTTGCGTCAAGGAGATACTGTCACTATCCAACCTCCTTTTGTGGTTAAACCTCGTCAAAATAACGTTTCTATGGCTTTGACTTTGGTGGAGAATCATACTCAAATGGCTGAGGCTTTAGAAAAGGGTTTTGAATCTCATAAGACTTTGTTACTTGAAGAGTTTATTCCTGGGGAGGAATTCTCTGTTGCTGTTATTGAGAGAAATGAGGAGTTATATGTACCTCCTATTATTGAGTATTTATTTAATGATGATATTTTTATTAAAGAGTTTCCTGATAATTATGGTATTGATTCGGAAGAAATTTCTACTAAACCATCTTTTCAATCTATTTTTCCTGCAAATATTAGTAAAAACATATTTGATAAGTTAGCAGAAACTGCTAAAAAAGTGCATTTGATTTTGGGATGTCGGGATTATTCTCTCTATACTTTCCGTATTCACCAAGAGACTAATAAAATTTATCTGGTTGATATTAGTTTATTATGGTCTTTTAATCAGAAAAGTACTATTTCACAAATGATTGTAAAGGATGGGGAAATTTTAGAAAATCTGGCTTTAGAGTTGTGGAATTATGCTTTTAAACGTAAGTTCATGAATTAATTGACTATTTAAAACTTTATTTTATCTTTTAACTCAAAAAAAATATATTTTTAGAAATTTTAAAGTAAAAATAATCATAATAAAAATAATTTTAATTCTAATTAACTGCATTATGAATCACCTTGCATTTAGTTTGATTACCAGCTATTCTCATTTTAGAAAAAAGAAAATGTATTTTTAGAGACATATAAATCTTACAAATAATTGAGGATCGTTTTGATTTAAGTTATAATATTTTTGACTGATCATTAAATAAAAATAAATGGATATGAAACAATGTCTCAAGAATTTTTAATCGCATTGACTTTTATTGCTTTTTTAGTCTTATTTACAATAGTAGGAATATATTCTGCAACCCAAAAACAAAATACCACAGGGGATTATTTATTAGCTAGCAGGAAGGTTAATCCTTGGTTAATCGCACTTTCATCAATGGCAACTGGCCAAAGCGGTTTCCTTTTTACTGCGCAAGTAGGTTATGCCTATACAGTAGGTATATCTGGTATTTGGATTACTATTGGTTGGGCTATCGGCGACTATCTTGCTTGGTGGTTTGTCTTCAATAAGTTAAGAAGCTTTTCCGAAGAAGTGTCGGCAGAGACAGTTTCCTCTTTTCTAGGGCAAGATTCATTTAAAAGTTCAAAGGATAATTCAAAGTATAATTTTCCTTGGAAAAAACAACCAAAAAGCGATCGTCTGATTGTAATTATTTCTGCAATTATTACTATAGCCTTTTTAGGCTCCTATGCTGCCGCCCAATTAATCGCAGGAAGCAAAGCACTTCATAGTGTATTTGGCTGGAATTATCACTTAGGTATTGTGGTAGGGGCAATTGTAGTTGTAATCTATTGTTTTTCCGGAGGAATTCGGGCCTCAATTTGGACGGATTCTGTACAAGCAATAATTATGATGGTTTCACTGTTGCTGTTGTTGGTAGTTGGGATGAATTATATTGGTGGTTTTGGCCAGTTATGGCAATCTTTAGCTCAAATAGATTCCTCATTGGTAAATTGGAGTCCATCAGAGCATAAATTTGGATTTATAGCCTTTTTCTTGGGATGGGTAGCAGCAGGATTTGGTGCGGTAGGACAACCTCATATTATGATTCGGGCAATGGCCATTGACTCGGTAAATAATTTGGCTTTTGCGAGGAATTTCAAATTGATTTGCGCTTCTATTGCTTCATTTTCATCCATCTTTATTGGTTTGGCTGGAAGGGTTATTATCCCAGATTTATCCCAAGGAGGGGATTCTGAGTTGATTTTACCTTATCTTTCATTGGATTTATTACCTGTGATTTTGGTGGGGTTGATGTTGGCGGGATTGTTTTCAGCTACTATTTCTACTGCTGATTCTCAAATTCTTTCATGTTCGGCGGCTTTGACTCAAGATATCTTTCCTGCTAGGGGTAAGTCTTATAATTTTTTGAAATTAGGTACTTTGACGGTGACGGCCATTGTTTTAATCATTGCCCTAGCTG
This sequence comes from Prochloraceae cyanobacterium PL24a_bin.78, assembly GCA_028281945.1. Classification (GTDB taxonomy): domain Bacteria; phylum Cyanobacteriota; class Cyanobacteriia; order Cyanobacteriales; family JANQIW01; genus JANQIW01. The sequence continues at coordinate 15,093 of JANQIW010000147.1, read as the reverse complement.
ATGATGGTAATGTCTTTGATTTGATCACTTTTTCTTGGTCAATTTTGGCTTCTAGTTTGGGTCCAATTTTACTAGTGCGTGTTTGGCAGTTACCTTTAACTACTCCTGTAGGCATAGCTATGATGGGTATTGGTATGACTGCTGCTTTTATTTGGAAACAACTAGGACTTTCAGGGGCAATTTATGAAGTGCTTCCGGGTTTTCTTGCCAGTATTGGTTTCTATTTAGTGTTTCTACCTTTTACTAATAAAAAAAATCTGGAAAAACATGATTGATTATCTTTATTAATTAGGAAAGCATTATTCTAGGTATTAGATATAAGTTGCAAGGTTTTCCAATTTTATAAAGATTTGAGGACTTTTTAAAGTCTTTTTTTCCCTATTTTAAATTATTTTCTTCCTACACAAACAATGTTAATGGAGTTGAACAAAATAAGTAAAACTTATATTAAATACTCGATCGCTTTTAGAATTAAAATCAATACTCCAACTTCATAAAACTTAACTCTAAAAATTACTGATTCTCAAACAACGAGATTGTGTATATTTTAACTTTTGTGATAATATGGTAGTAGGCTAAGATTTAGGTACTTTATAACCAAAAATAAGAAATTAAAGTCTAAAGTACGGATTTATAGTACTTTTAGAAGATTAAACCCATCAAAAGATAACTAATTTTAAAGACAACCCTTGATTAATTTTGTTGAGTAGTAGTAATCTGATTTTAAATAAATATTAAATAGCCTTGACAAAATAGAAGAAATATGTATTTGGTAAAATCCTCCTATTTGTCAGTTTTCCATGGGAAGATATTAAGATGATTAATTATTTTTCTCCTCAATAAATTTAGCAGTTTTTACCAAGCGAATAAACTCATGACGATAACTATTTAAATCGGCACCTTGGGCACTTTTTGCTAAATTTAACACACTATCAAAACTAGCATTACCAATATATTCAGAATCCCGTAATAGCATACCAAAACTAGCCACAGCGGCAGAAAAACGGAAATTATTAGAAGTAGCATTTAACCTAGTATTACTATCAATTACAGGTTGAGTAATTAGCTGAGAAACTGAAGCTTTGGGCTGCTTATAACGCAATTTTACCTGCATTAATTCATTGCTATTGTAAGCAGTAGAATTAGGAGAATTTTGTTGATATTTTAAAGCATCAATTGTTGGTAAATTAACCTCAGTTTCTGCACCTACGGGGATAATTTCATACAAAGCAGTAACGGTATGGCCCGCACCTAATTCCCCTGCATCTTTAGTATCATCATTAAAATCTTTAGCTTGTAAAAGACGATTTTCATAGCCAATTAAACGATAAGCTTTTACTTTTGCGGGATTAAATTCTACTTGGATTTTGACATCTTTAGCAATGGTAAATAAAGTACCTCCCATTTCTTCTACTAAGACTTTTTCTGCTTCCAAAGTATTATCAATATAAGCGTAATTTCCATTACCTTTATTAGCTAACTTTTCCATTTTGGCATCTTTCAAATTGCCACTACCAAAACCTAAAACCGTTAAAAATACTTCATCATCACGCTTTTCTTCTATTAATTTAACAAGGGCATTATCACTAGAGACTCCAACATTAAAATCACCATCCGTAGCCAAAATTACTCGGTTATTACCATTGCTTTGGAAATTTTCTTTTGCTACTTGATAAGCTTTTTTTATTCCCGCGCCTCCGGCAGTTGAACCACCGGCTTTTAAATTTTCAATAGCATTTAATATCTTGTCTTTTTCATTACCAGGAGTTGAAGGTAAAACCACTCCTGCCGCCCCGGAATAAACAACAATTGCTACTCTATCTTGTGGCCTTAATTCATTTACTAATAAGCGAAAAGCTGACTTAAGTAATGGCAATTTATTTTGACGACTCATGGAACCTGAAACATCAATTAAAAAGACTAAATTACTGGGAGGTAAATTCTCAGTAGCAATCTTTTTACCCTGTAATCCAATATGTACTAATTTATGTTGAGGATTCCAAGGAGTTTGGGAGATTTCTGTGGTGATAGAAAAAGGTTGATTGTTTTGTGGTTGAGGATAATCGTAGTTGAAATAATTGATTAATTCTTCGATTCTAACGGCATCTGCTGGTGGGAATTGATGGTTATTTAAAAAGCGTCTGATATTGCTATAGGAGGCAACGTCTACGTCGATAGAAAATGTAGAAAGAGGATTGGTTTGGACAATTTTAAAAGGGTTTTCCTTTAGTTTTTGATATTCTTCTGCTTTGGTATCTTCGTCGGTTTCAGTATCTATGGGAATTGATGAATTTGGAGTTGAGGTATTTAGTGAATTGGAAGAGAGATTTTGTTGTGCACTCCTACTTCTAGTGACAATGGAGTTGCTGCTATCGTGCAATATCACTGCATTTAATTTTGCACTTGGGAGATTTAGAGAGGAAGTGGTTTGATTGGGGATGGGAGGTTTAGATAAAGCTTCAGGTTGAAGAAAAACCTCTGGTGATTCATTGTTTCTTTGTTGTTTGATGGATTCTGGCGGTGGTGCCGTTGAAGTTAGGGAAGTTTTTTGTGATTCAGATGGTGAGCAAGCGGCGATTATTTGTCCTAAAATGGCTGTAATTGCTAAGGTGGCGATGGTTTTATATTTAAGATGTAGTTTCATAGTCATTCTCCTTAAAAGCTTTTAATTACTAAATTTAGCATTCCCTCCAATTGGTTTTGACTTGGTTACGAAAAGTGTAACTAATGGAGATAGGGTGAATGGGAAGAATGGGAGATGAGGGAATGGGAGAATGGGGGAATGGGAAGACAAGGCAGGCTTGGGAGACTTCTGCTTACGCAGAGGCGGAAGCCAACGGTTGACTTCGGTTGACTTGGGAGAAAAAAAGTGTATCTTATTTACTTATTATTTATTACTTATTACTTATTACTTAAATCTTGGATGGGGAGATAGGGAGAGTTGGTGAGTGGCAGAATTGGTGAGTTGCTGGAATGGGAAGACAAGGGAGAAAAAGAGTATATCTTATTACTTAATTACTTATTTCTACATTATTAAAGACAATTTGATATTACTTATTACTTATTACTTATTACTTAATCAAGGGATGGGAAAATAAATGTTTGTTAATTTAGATATGAAAAATTTAAAGTCTATCATTATGTTTACAAGTTGATAAAAAAAATTGAGAATTAAAGGAAAAATAAAGAAACATAGAAAAATAAATATAGAAAATTAAATTATTTAAAATATTGAGATATTAAGTCAAAATTTCCTTACCAAGAAGGCCCTGAATTCGCTCTTCCAATTTTTCTTTCAAAGAAGGCAGACTATCGAGAGTCTCATCAGCTTGAATAATTTTCTCAGCAGCCTCCCTAGCCAAATTCAAAACCTCTCCATCTTCAGCCAAACTAGCCAAAGCAAAATCAGGCAAGCCAGATTGACGGGAACCTAAAAATTGCCCAGGCCCACGCAATTGTAAATCCATTTCAGAAATGAAAAAACCATCCTGGGATTCCGCTAAAACCTGTAAACGTTGCATAGAATCCTCGGTTTGACTATTGCTTACCAACAAACAGAAAGATTTATACTCCCCTCTTCCAATCCTCCCTCGTAATTGATGTAACTGAGATAAACCAAATCTCTCGGCATTTTCGATCATCATTACCGTTGCATTAGGCACATCCACACCTACTTCTATAACAGTCGTAGAGATAATTATTTGATTTTTATTCTCCCGAAAATCACTTAAAACTTGGTCTTTCTCATCTGATTTCAACCTTCCATGAAGCAAGCCTATGGTAAATTCTGGGAAAATTGTTTCTGAAATTCTTTCATATTCGGCAACTGCGGCTCTAGCATTCAACTTTTGGGACTCTTCTATTAGGGAATAAATTATATAAGCCTGCCTTCCTTGTGCCACTTCTCTCCTAATAAGTTCATAAGCTTGAGTTCTTTGTGCAGAGCCTAATACAGTAGTATGAATTGCTTGTCGGCCGGGAGGTAATTCGTCAATTTGACTCACATCTAGATCTCCATGTAAAGTTAAAGCTAAGGTTCGAGGAATAGGAGTGGCAGTCATTGTTAATACGTGAGGGGCTTTTCCTTTGGCGAGTAAACGTGCTCGTTGTTCTACCCCAAACCGATGTTGTTCATCTATTACTACTAATCCTAGATTTTTAAAGTTAACTTTATCTTGAATTAAGGCATGAGTTCCTACTAATAATGGTAATTGTCCTGTTTCTAGTTGTTCATGAATTTTTCTACGTTTACCTATTTTAGTTGAACCTGTGAGGATTTCCACTGGAAGTTGTAATAAATTAAACCAATTGACTAATTTTCGATAATGTTGTTCTGCAAGTACTTCTGTTGGTGCCATGAGTGCGGATTGATATCCTGACTGAATTCCAGCCAAAATAGCCATCACAGCTACAATTGTTTTCCCAGAGCCTACATCCCCTTGTACTAACCTATTCATGGGGGTTTCCTTTTCTAAATCTTGGTAAATTTCACCTATAACACGATCTTGTGCATTAGTTAACTTAAATGGCAACATTTCTATAAATTGTTGGATTAATTCACCTCTAGGTGCAAAAACTGCACTTTGTTGAGTGTGCCGTTGTTGTTGCCGCCTTTGTAGGAATCCTAGTTGGAGATAGAAGAATTCATCAAATACTAATCTTCTTCTAGCATGAGTAAGAGATTCTGAATCTGGTGGAAAATGAATCCAAGGTATTGCTTCAGACAAACCGATTAAACCATACTGATTGCGGAAAAAATCTGGTAAGGGATCGATTATTTTCTTTGCCAATGGTAATACTTCTATAACAGATTTCCTAACTAAATCTGCTGCTACCCCTTCGGTTAAAGGATATACAGGTAAAATTCTCCCTATGTTAAGAGAATTAATACTATCACCTTCGCGATCGAGAATTTCTATTTCTGGATTATCTATGGTTAAACCATACTTATTTTCCTTCACTAAACCGGAAGCAGCAATAATAGAATTTCTCGGATATTGATTTTTTATCTTTTCTTGATAACCGCGATTGCTAAATTGATACCCAATTAAAAAGCGACTGAGATTTATTTTCCCTGTTTTATCTTGAATTTGAATACTGAGTATGGTTAAATGCTTTTTATTTTTGACAGAAAAACAACTACAGCGATAAACTTTTCCGACAATAGTTACGGTTTCACCGGGTATAAGATCGCCTATTTTTACTTGACGAGCATAATCTATATGATCTCGAGGGTAATAAGTTAATAAATCTTTTGCTTTATATAAACTAAGACGTTCTAAAAAAATACTTTTTCTCGAACCAATTTGGGGTATTTCTTTTAAAAGAGAGTCTAATTCAAAATCACAATCTCCTTCAATTATCTCTTCTGAAGGCTTACTCAGGGATAACTTAGATTTCGACTCTTCTTCAATTGACTTTTCCACAATTGCTTTTAATTGATTCAGGAATTCCTGAGTATCTGCAATTAAGGTTTTACGTTTATCCAAACTTAGGTGAGGATAATTAGCAAATTCAGTTGCGATTTCTTGCCAGCGATGAGACTCTGGAGATGAATTCACTGGTGGCTGTTGATTTAAACTTAGACAGATAAATTCGCTAAAGCGATATCGATTACCCATTAAATCGCTAAAGCCTGATTCTGCCTCTACTAATAATGCTTTTTGTAATCTTTCCCAATTAGGTATATTTTCGGTATTTATCATTAATCTTAATCATACCAGCTTGAACGCCATGCTGCCTCTGCTTCTGCGATAGCGCATTCTTGCTGTTTTTTATGAAATTGTTGGCGTATTGTTTCAATTTTAGCTAAAAGATTTTTAATTTGATTGCGCTTAATATTGACATTAGCTTCGGCGAATTCTATTTCTGCTAACCTCAAACGAATTGCGATAAAAGTAGTGAGATTGGATTCATTGGTTTCTTCATTTTTTTCAGTTTCGATGGCTAAATTCAACAAATTAGGAGAAATGCTGGTAATTGAATTGCTTTCTTGGGCAACAATAGCCATTTCTAGAATTTTTGCTGGCAATTTATCTGATAAAATTCCTGCTTCTTGTAAATAGCGATTTGCTTCTAGAGAAATTTTTTTGAGGATTTCTTCTATTAAGTCTTCTATACTTAGATGCCATGCCCATAATTCATCTGGATTGGTTATTGTTTCTGGTATTTCTTCTGAATTTTTATTGGCTTCTAGGCGTTGGATTTCTTCTATTTTTTGTTGTATTTTTTCTTTTTGAAGCGTTAGATATTCTTTGTTATTATTGTCATTTTCGTTGTCATCTTTGGGCTTTTGATTTGAGTTTTCTTTTTCATTTTCGTTTTGACTTTCATTCCCTTTTTTAGGATTACTTTCTGCTAATTTCATTAGCATTTGTTCCATTAATTTTATTTTTACTTGTTGAGATAATTGATTCATTTCATCAATTCCATTAGCAAGTTTTTCTTGATATTTTTTACCGATTTCTTTAAGATTATTTTGAAGTTTTTCTCTTTGACTTAAGGATAATTCTAAAAATTCTACGGGATAATATTGAGTAGAAATTTGATAACTTGCTAAAATTAATTTATTTTTAACTGATTGACTTAATTGAATTAGATATTCTTGATAAATTTCTCTCAATTCCTTACCAAGGTTGCCTGTGTTTTTTTCTAACTTTGCTAATTCCTGTTTTAATTGATTGATTGATCGTGCCATTATTTTATTATTAATTAATTAACTATATAGTGTAGAAACATAATGTAGAAACAAAAATTCTCAGACAAGTATAATAAACCACAATTGGTAATTTCCAACTTATATCATTTGCAAGATGCAATAGAATTCGTGTCAGTTTTCCTATAATTTAATGATAGATATGGAGGGGGAGGGGAGGGAAATAAAGATAAGGGATATCACGGGAGAAAGGGAAGATAGGGAATAAATTGTGGTTGATTATCCTCGATTGAAGGTATTTAACGGTATAAATTTTTAAAAGAATTTCTATTAATTACCTTAGAAGTCTATTTTAATTTTAAGTATAATTATTTTTTTTAGGATTTAACATGATTATTTTTTACTTTTCTTCTTTTTCATGTTGCTATATTTTTGGTATTTAGATAATCATCTAACTTAGTAATCAATATCATTCTGCGTAAATTAATAATTTATCTAATTTTATCCCATCTAGATTATAAAGAAAAAACTTGGAAGAGAGAAAAGTCCGCTAGACTTTGGTTAAATAATCCTCCAAAACTAATTTTCTCAATATCTTTCTAATCTTCCAAATCTTCTTATTATTTGGCATTTATATCTACCATATTTATACAAAGAAGAGTAATTTGTATCTGAAATTTGGCCCCATTGAGACAAGAGTTTAAATCATTATATTTCTTTAATAATCTTGAAAGATTACAATGGTACTTAGTTATTTTTACTCCCATTCGATGGTTCCTGGTGGTTTAGAAGTAATATCATAAACTACTCGATTCACCCCTTTTACCTCATTAACAATTCGATTAGAAATAGTTTCAAGCAAATCATAAGGCACTCGTGCCCAATCTGCTGTCATTCCATCTTCGCTGGTTATTAAACGTAAAACAATAGGATGAGCATAAGTGCGTCTATCCCCCATCACTCCCACACTTCTGATAGGAAGCAATACAGCAAATACTTGCCAAAAATCGTTATACATTCCTCGCTCTTTCACTTCATCCCGCACTATATAATCGGCATCGCGAAGTATATTTAACCTTTCTGCGGTTACTTCCCCAATAATTCTAATGGCTAATCCAGGCCCTGGGAAGGGATGTCGCCGCACAATTTCATCTGGTAATCCTAAAGAGCGAGCGACTTTTCTTACTTCATCTTTAAATAATTTTCGTAGAGGCTCCACTAATTTGAAGCATAAATTTTTGGGCAATCCACCTACGTTGTGATGACTTTTAATTTTTACTGCTACTCTTTCCCCTGTTTTAGGATCGATGTTAGTATGGGCAGATTCAATAACATCAGGATATAGGGTTCCTTGTGCTAAATAATCAAATGGCCCTAATCTTAATGATTCTTCTTCAAATACTCTGATAAATTCATGTCCAATCAGACGACGTTTTTCTTCTGGATCCGTTATTCCTTCTAGTTTGTTTAAAAACCGTTCTCTTGCATTTACATACTCTACTGGAATGTGGAATTGTCGATCGAAGATATCGATTAATCTTTCTGGTTCACCTTTTCGCATGAAACCTTGATCAATAAACATACAAGTCAGGTTAATTCCAATAGCTTTATATAATAAAAACGCTAGGGTAGAAGAATCTACTCCTCCAGATAATGCCAATAATACTCTTTTATCTCCAACTATAGCCCTAATTTCTCGAACAGATTCTTCTACAAATGCTTCAGTTGTCCAACTTGGTTCACAATGACAAATATGATAGACGAAATTTCTGATGAGGGCGATCCCTCCTTCTGAGTGTACTACTTCCGGATGAAATTGTACTCCAAAGAGTTTCTTCTCATGATTAGCAATTGCTCCACAGACAGTATTCTTTGTATGAGCTAAAATCTCAAATCCTTCTGGTAATTTGGTACAAGAATCTCCATGACTCATCCACATTGTTGAACCATCTTCTACGTTTGTTAATAAATCGGTTGGATCATCTATATATAAAGATGCTTTACCATATTCAGCTTTTTTTGCCCTTTCTACCTTTCCTCCGAGTTTTTTTACCATTAGTTGCATGCCATAGCAAACTCCTAATACTGGTATTCCTAATTCCCATATTCTAGGATCACATTCTGGAGCATTTTCGTCATATACTGAATTTGGTCCTCCTGAGAGAATTATTCCTTGAGGATTAAGTTTTCGTATTTTTTCTATATCAATATCATACGACAGAACTTCTGAGTAAACTTGAGTTTCTCTAACTCTGCGTGCTATTAATTCTGAATATTGAGAGCCAAAATCTAAAATCACAAGCATTTGGCGATTTATTGTCATTCTTTGGGGTTGATCTATTTTGGTTTCTGAAGGCTTAGGTTTTATACTTTCTGGTTCTTGTTTCGTTTGTTTGATAGTAGTTTTCACGGCTATTCTCTCTGGTGCTAGTTTGCTGTTGCTATTTACAATCTGTAATTTTATTTATTCTATAGCTATCAGCTATGGGATGATTTACTTATGGCAGAAACTTATGCCAACAACTAACTAATTTAATCTTGGATTTGGGTTTTGTGAAAATAGGATTTTTTCCCTAATCATCCATCGTTACTCTGTCTCAATCAAAGACTAAATCTCAATTTGTTTTAATCTTTATTTGTAGATCTTGACTTCTTGATGCTGACTATCCGTCTAGAAGTGGTTGGTATTGGTTGTTAGTTAGAGTAGGTGAAAGCTCAATTTAAATAGAGCTTAAGAGGGATTATTCTTCCCTATTCCTGTCTAATTATCTTCATCTAGGGGAAATCCTACCAAATCTTCCCTTCTGCCTTTTATGGCTATTTTGGGCGGTTTTTGGGTTGTTTCAAGGTCTTGTTTTGATTTTTTTCTGAATTTTCTTATTTTAACAAATTGTGATATTTTTTACTGTTTAATTTGTTATGATCTTCTCTAGTCAGATGGTGTTGTCTAAGGCATAATATTATTATTTTGTCAATATTTGATTTATATTTCTTTACTTTTTGTTGATTTCTTATACCAAAATTAGTGAATCATATTTTTTAATTTTTGCTACGTTTTGATATTTTATTTGCTGTAATTACCATAAATCAAAGGGTTTGCAAGATATACTTTATTTTTGGTTATAACATCCTCTTAGATGTTTACTTTAAAATACTCTAACATAGAGGTTCAAATTAAGCAAGTACGTTACTTATTGATAATAATTCTCATAGTTAAGTTGTGTTAAGTTGAGGATTTTATTGTAATTTTAAAACTATTTTACATTAAGTATTAGTTTTCCTTATATTGCTTGACTTTTTATTTTTTTATGGTAGAGAAATAAAGTAAATTATACTCTTTGTTAGGTTATTCAAATCTTAATATGATTTTTTCCATTAATTTTGATAGAGATGGAAAATGGGTGAAATGGGTGGATGAGGAGAATAGATTTGCTTAATTATCCTTGATTTAAGATTTCTGAATTCTATCATTATTAAAAGCTCTTTTAGTATTAGTTATTTTTAGTTATTAATGTTATTAGTTATTAATCTGCTATTATTGCTATAGGTAATAATAGAACGACTTCTATCGAATAATATGGAACCTATTAAAACTTTTTTATCAGAATGTTTGTAAATGTAATCTTCACAACGTTGATCGATAGTATTAGCAATTGCTAAATAAGCTTTTGCAACCCAATTTGTGCCCTCTTTTTTATCTATTTCTCGCAACAATTTTAAAGCATTTTCGGTAGTAGAAGAAGAGTAGATTTTTTGAACAATAACTGTTGGTAATCCTAAAATAGAAAGATGAGCGGTAAGAATTTCTAAACGTGCATCTGCTAGATGATGGTGAGTATGAAAAATACCTCCTGCTAATTTAATTAACTTGCCATGATAACCAAATAAAAGAATAGAAGTTACTTTTTCTAAGGCTGCTTTTACTAACATCGGGCCTAACCAATTAGCTGTTTTAATTAATTGTTTTTGATGAAATCCTTGCTTGTAGGCTAAATCTAAGCCATTTTCTCCAACACAAAATACAAGGGTATTAAATTGTTTTGCCTTGTTAGCTAATTCTTCCAAGTAAATGGATAATTGCTGTTGAGAAGTTAAAGGTTGAGATATTCCACTGGTGCCTAACAAAGATAATCCTTCTACTACACCAAAAGCTGAATTGGATGTTTTTTCTGCTAATTTTCTTCCTTCTGGGAGAATAATTTTTACATCTATTTTTTGCCTTGATTGGAGATATAAATTGAGATTTTCTTCTAGCAATTTGTAGGCATATTGATAAATAGCTGGGCGAGATTCATGATTGATTTGTTTGCCGATTCCTTCTCCTCCTAATATGGTAATTTTTTGATCATTTGGTGTTGTTATTGTCTTAATTTCTACTAAAGCCCAAATCGGTGTATTTTTAGTTATATCTAGATTTTCTCCGGGATTTGATCGAGTTATTGCTAATGCTTTAGTATCGCTTATTTTTGCTACTTGTTCAATAGGAATAGATACAGATTCTGGAGGATTAATTAAGTTAATAGACACAGATTCTGGAGGTAAATTATTTTGTAAACAATTAACAGCAGCAACAGCAGCAGCAGTAGCAAATACAGGTAATGTATATCCAAATTGAGGTTGTTTCATTGATTTAGGAATTAATAGCAAAATATATATTATAGTAATGTACCATTAAAAATTAAGATATTGAAAATTATAAAAAGCCTTGATCTTATAGTTTTAGCCAATATCTATTTATAAATATATTGCCATCTACTGGTATAAATTTATCAGTATTTAAAGGTTTAATTTTAACAATTATAAATCAAAAAAAAAGTCTTTAAAAAAGAGCAAATCATCTAAAATCAGATTCAAAAAACAAAAACTACATATATTCTAAATATGTAGCCCAAATATTACAGAAAATAAAATATTTTTTGATTTCATATATTAAAAAATAAATTTTAAGAAAATCACAAAAAATCTAGTTTAAAAACTCCAATATCAAGTAAATAAATTATTTTTAAATATGAAAAACTTAATATAAAACTGACTGAACTCCAATACTAAATCCAGTCAAAATGGAAAACAAATTAAAAACTAACTCATTAACTCATGATTCAATTGGAAAATACTCTTTAAGAGACTCTAACCAATTTTCAATACGTTCATCAGTCTTATCGCTTTCATTAACTTCATCAAGAGGTAAACCAACAAATTTACCATCCCGAATAGAAGTTGACTTTTCAAAGGTATACCCATCAGTTGGAACTTCACCTACAATTTTTGCACCAAAAGCCTTGAATTGGTCGTATAGTAATCCCAATGCACCAACAAAATGCTTGCCATGACCTTCACAATCTCCTGGGCCAAAAAGAGCAATAGTTTTCCCGGAGAAATCGGGCTTTTCGATTTCCATATCAAATAGAGGTTCGCGCCAGTCATTCTGTAATTCTCCTGCACCCCAAGTGGAACAACCAATGAGTAAATAATCATACTCTAAAAGATCATTTACATCATCAAAATCGTCTTCCATGCTACGTAAATCGCAGATATCTTCTCCAATGGATTCTTGTATTTTTTCAGCTAATTCTTCTGTTACACCAGATGTACTGCCGTAAAAAAGTCCAATTTTCCCCATTTTTCTGACTCCAGTAATTTCAATATTTAAATGCTATTCGATTCGATTTATGAATCGATATTTTCCTTACAATAACTAATATCATAACCTCTTTTATGAATCTAAGTATTTTTCTTAAACATTTTTTCTTTTTTAATTTATTTTTAATAACATTTATATTTTTCTTAAAAAAGCTATTATTTATACTTTTTTTGCTGTTTAGTATTTAAATTTAGAGAAAAAGATAGAAATTTTGGTAAGAAGTTATCATCTAAAATGATCAAAAAATTTTTTAAGTAAAAAATCTTAAGCCAAAAGTCTCAATTAAAAAGTAAAAAGCAAGAGAAATGGCAGAATAATTTTAGAAAAATATTTAAAGATATAAAATTTATTTTGTGTTTTAAAATAATAGAAAACTTAGGATAACCCATTAGATAAATTTTGAAAGATTGAAACTAGATTAATAGCTATAATTTCTGTAAGTAAGTTAGAATTAACTATTAAGTATTAACCATTAAATATTAACTATAAATTCTTAACAAATGACTCAATCTTCTATAGACAACAATTCAAAACAACCAATAAAATTAGAACCAATAATCATCACTAAAGATGTCCATAAATGGTATGATAATAACTTCCATGTTTTACAAGGTATTAATCTAACAATAAATAAGCAAGAAGTAGTAGTAATTATGGGACCATCCGGTTCAGGAAAATCCACATTTATTCGCACTTTTAATGCCCTAGAAAACTATCAAAAAGGCAGCATTATTATTGATGGAATTAAGATTTCTAACGATTTAAAAAACATAGAAACTATTAGAAAAGAAATCGGAATGGTGTTTCAACAATTTAATCTTTTTCCCCATTTAACCGTACTAAATAATGTTACTTTGGCTCCAATTTGGGTGCGTCGTTTATCAAAGCAAAAAGCCGAAGAAATTGCCATTCAATTGTTAGAAAAGGTAGGAATTCTCCAACAAGCAAATAAATATCCAGGGCAATTATCAGGAGGGCAACAACAAAGAGTAGCCATTGCCCGTGCGTTAGCCATGCAGCCTAAAATTATGTTATTTGATGAACCTACTTCCGCTTTGGATCCAGAAATGGTAAGAGAAGTATTAGATACCATGAAGGATTTAGCATCTTCTGGCATGACTATGGTATGTGTTACTCACGAGGTTGGCTTTGCCAAGGAAGTTGCCGATCGTATCGTTTTTATGGATGAAGGGAAAATAGTAGAAATATCCACTCCAGATGTCTTTTTTGACCATCCTAAAGAAGAAAGAAGTCGCTTATTTTTATCTCAGATAATTTAAAAATCTAAATTTTGAAACTTAAAAATAAGTAAAAAACATATTATAGTAAGATATTGATATTTAATTTAGTTTAATTAAATCAAATCAAATAAAGGCAAAAGTTAAAACTTATATTTTATTTTCCATAGAGCAATCATTAAATATTCGATTATATAAAAAAATTATTTCTCAAAAGTATCTCGAATAAGATTAGAAGTAACTTTATCTGTAATACTAACAGTGCCAATATTAGAAGGCAAAACAAATCTAACCTTGCCTGCCTTAACTTTCTTATCAGTTTTCAAAGTTTCAATAATTGCTTCTATATCTAAATCCCTAGGAATTTCAGTAGGCAACCCAGCTTTTTTAATTAAATTATCTTGACGTTGACAATCATCCTCACTCCACATTCCCAATTTAAGAGCAATTTTTCCTGCTGCCACCATGCCAATTCCTACAGCTTCACCATGAATAACACTCTCATATCCTGTTAAACTCTCAATAGCATGACCAATGGTATGTCCATAATTAAGAATAGCCCTTAAACCTGCTTCTTTTTCATCCTTACTCACAACATCCGCCTTAGCTTGACAGGATTTAGTTAGGATTGTTTGCAATAAATCATCACTTAAAAACTGCAAATTATCAAGACTCTCTGCATTTTCTAACTGGATAAATAAATCTCGATCCCAAATTACACCATACTTAATAACCTCAGCCATTCCCGCCCGAAACTCCCTCTCAGGAAGGGTTTTCAACACAGTAGGATCGATATATACCAACTTAGGCTGATAGAAAGCACCGATGAGATTTTTACCCTTAGGATGATTAACACCTGTTTTACCACCAATAGAAGCATCCACCATCGCTAAGAGTGAAGTCGGTACTTGCACAAAATTTATTCCTCTTAACCAAGTAGCAGCAGCAAAACCTGTCATATCACCGATTACACCGCCACCTAGTGCTATCATAGTAGACGATCGTTCTAAATTATTTTCAATAGCTGTATCGTAGATATCTTGAATAGATTGGAGAGTTTTGTAGGATTCCCCTGAGGGGATGGTATGGGTAATCACTTCAAAACCCGCTAAAGTGATAGATTGAATTGTTATCTCACCATAGAGGCTAAAGATTTCAGGATTAGAGACAAGCAAGATTTTTTTGCCAAGATTCAGTTGTGCCAAGCGCGGGCCAATTTCGTTAAGGCTGTTAGGCGCGATGACAATGGAATAAGAAGAGTGAGGAAGTGTGACTGGGATGATTGATTCCATAAGATAAGATTGTCCTATTGTGGGATTCACTATTTTAAGGTAAAATTCTCCATTGATTATAAATTTTGGAGAAATTTCATGTTATCAGGTGCAATTGCATATTTTGGTTTTATTATCGCATTTACAGGGGTAGCTTTGGGTGCATTTTTAACTTTCCGCGCCCTTAAATTAATTTAAGATTTTTGGTTTTTCACCCCCTGCGTCATTATTTAAGCTGACGTGGGGAAAATAAGTAAGAAGTAATAAGTAATATCATTTTTCTTTAAT
>JANQIW010000088.1 GCA_028281945.1 Prochloraceae cyanobacterium PL24a_bin.78 | reverse complement strand
AGTTAAATCCTCCAAGGACGATCCTTTTGTTCAGCTCCCCCGTTTCCGGGGGATGTCTAAAGAGAAGTTTTCTATCTCGATCGTCCTCGACGGGAATTCTCATCAAGAAGATTTCCTCATCTAATTTCAATTGCCCCTAGCTGCTGCTTGGGGGCGTGTGCTAATTTCTCTTCCTTTTTTGAGTTTTGAGATCTTGATTATTAGACAAGTTTTGGGACTGTTTATAGTATATTGTTGTAGTATATAATAAAACTTTTCTTTTTTGTTATCATTGGATGCTATTTTAAGTCAATTATTTCTTTAACCCTACAATTGCTTATTATCTAATCTAGTAATAATACTGATTGAAATGAAAAATGTAGGCTATAATTTCAGATTTTTTTTATTTTTGAATCTAAGTTTAAATTGTTTTATATTAAGTTTTATCTCAAAATTATAGTCAAAATAAACTATCCTACTTAATATGTCAACAAATACTGATTAATAACTTTTGTTAAAGGCTCTAAAATTTATGACAGTAGTAATATTTGTTCATGGTATAGGTGGTCGTCAAGAAAATTATGATATTACATATCAAAAAATTAAACAAATTATTCAACATGAAAAGCCAAGTGCTGAAGTAAAGCCTTGCCTTTGGGGAGATGATTATGGAGCAAAACTTTTAGCTGGTGGTGCATCGATCCCTAATTATAGGGAAACAGGAGGAGAAGAAGATAGTAAAGAAGAAAAATTTTTAGAGAGACGATGGAATGAATTATATCAAGACCCTTTCTGGGAAATAAGATTATTAGGTTATAGAGAAGATACAAAAAGATCTCCTTTTAATGATCCACGTAAAATCGTTGAAACAAGAATACAAGAGTTTTTAGAAGAACTAAATAGTGAAAAATTTCTCAAGAAAATAGAAAAATATAGAATCACTCGTTTTCTCAAAGAGGCTTGTAAAATTATAATTAATTCAAGTTCGTTTGATAGATGGATTCAGACAGTATCACCGCCACTAGAAGAAGAGTATGCAGCATTTTCAAGGGCAATTGTGTCAGTTGTGATAAAGTGGTTGAGCGAGCTAAATATTTATGCCCCTATAATTTCTAACAGCAAAATAAGAGAGGAAGTTATCAATGTTATTTTGAGAAAGTTGACTAATGATACTCAATCTAGAGCATTAGGAATCAAGTGTATATCAAAATTTTTAGAAGATAAAAGCACATCATTACAGGTTTTTTTAGGTGCAGCATCTGGGTTAATTACAGATAAAAATATTACCCCGTATGTCAGAAAAAGACGAGGAGCAATTAGCGACTTTACCTATCCTATAGCTGGAGATATTCTAGTTTATCAAAATAGTGAAAGAGGTAAACAAATCCGTCAATTTATTGAACGTCAAATAAGATCACAACAAGAGCCTGTTATTTTGTTAGCTCATAGTCTGGGAGGAGTTGCTTGTGTGGAGATGCTGGCAGAAAAGTTAAAAGAAGGGGATGATTTATCACAAGTAAAACTTTTGATAACAGTGGGTTCTCAAGCCCCATTTTTCTACGAGCTTAACGCACTAAAAGGCTTTCCTTTTGAAGAAGGAAAGCCTTTACCAAAGGCATTTCCCCAATGGTTGAATATTTACGATCTAAGTGATATTTTGAGTTATGTTGGAAAAAAACTATTTCCTAATCAGGTAAAGGATGTAGAAGTAGGAAATAAAAAGCCCTTATTCAATTCTAATTTACTAAATTCTCATGTTGGTTATTGGGAAAATGAAAATACTTGGAAGGCTATTTTTGAAACTTGGTCAACAATTCCAGAATTAAAATAAGAAGTATGGATACTAGGCAAAACCCAAAAGAGACCTATGCTTTGGTTGTCGGAATTGAAAAATATAATAATATTTCAGAGAGTGACTGGTTAGATGGTCCCGCTAAGAATGCAGTTGATTTTGCTAAGTGGCTTCTGGATAAAAAAGTGAGCAAAGATAATATAGGTCTGTTTATTTCACCTTTAGAAAAAAATTATAACCTTATTGAAAAAGCAGGCTTAATTGATATAAATCAAGAAGCATCTTCTTCAAAAATAAATAACTATATTAAAACTCATATTTACAATACAAAAGAAGAACATGATCTTTTATATGTTTTCTGGGGTTCTCATGGAGTTACTAATACAGCTACAGAAAAACTAGAACAAGTTTTACTATATAGTGATTATTCTGATGAATTACCAGAACATCTATCTTTAGAGTTACTTCATACTGCTCTTAAAAGGCCATCACTTAGACAAGGTTTTAGACGACAAATATATATAATTGACGCTTGTAGAGTATATTATGATTTAAAGCAATATGATGAAACTTATAGAACATATTTTAAGCCAAAAGAGCAAAAAAATATAAAAGATCAATTTATTCTTTATGCTACTTTACAAGGTGATGTCGCAAAAAATAAACAAGGTACAGGTATCTTTTCTAGGGAAGTTTTAAAGGCATTAAATCCCTATACTTTAATACTAGATATGAACGCATTAGCCAACAAAGTTGCATATAACTTAGCAAAAAATAATCAAAAAATATCGATTAATTGCACTGATTGGAATGGAGATCAATATTCTTTATCTAGAATTGAGAAAAAAGAGGAGAAAAAACAAGATTGGGGTGAATCACTTGCTATCAATGAAAATAATTTCTTTGGACGTAAAGAGGAATTGGTTGAGTTCGAACAGTTGATCGTAAAAGATCACTGTCGTTTATTGATTATTTTAGGAATGGGAGGTATTGGTAAAACTGCTTTGGCAAAAAAACTTGCTAACAAAATTCAGGATGACTTCAATTATGTAATCTGGAGAAGTCTCAGAGAAGCTCCACCAGTAGAAAAGATACTAACAGATGTAGTCAAGTTTCTATCTAATCAACAAATAATTGATTTACCTGACAACTTATCTGATGCAATAAATCTAATAATTCAAAATTATTTAAAATCTTCACGTTGTCTTTTAATATTTGATAACGTCGAGTCAATCATGCAAGCTGGAGAATCTACAGGACAATATCAAAAAGGATATGAAGGTTATCGTCAACTATTTAATGCAATTGGAGAACGTGAACATAATAGTTGTTTGTTGTTGACTAGTCGAGAAAGACCACAGAACTTTGAAAGACTAGGAATTGAAGATAGATTTGTTCGTTTTCGAGAATTGTCAGGTTTAACTTTTGAAGATATACAGAAATTTTTTTCTGGTATTCTAGCTTCAAAAAAAGAATTACTAGAAGTCTTGAAGTTATATAGTGGTAATCCTTTATTTCTTAAGTTAGCTGCCAATTATGTCAAATATGAAAAGAGATTTCAAGGTAAGATTGGGCAATTTTTAAAAGAGGCAAAATTTGTCATTGGTAAACCTCTTCTTGATTGTGAAGATGAACGAGATGCTATTCGCAAAATGCTAGATTGGTATTTTCAACGTTTGTCTGATGACAATCAATCAGATGAAAAACAAAAAGAAGTTATTTACTGGTTCGCGATTAATCGTGAACCAGTTTCGTTTTCAGAGCTTAAAGAAGATATATTATCTTCTGCAAAAAATGAATTATTAGATACTCTACAATCTCTACAGCGACGAATACCATTAGAAATAATTGAAAATAATAAATATACTTTGCAAAACTTGTTGATTGAGTACATAACAGATCGATTAGTTGAAAAAATTTTTAATGAAATTAAAACAGAAAAAATATCACTTTTAAACAGTCATGCTCTTACTAAAGCGCAAACAAAAGATTATGTAAAAGAAAATCAAAAGCGTCTTATTCTTAAACCAATTATCGATAAAGTTGAAGATGATAGTAATTATTTGATTGAGGATAAACTCAAAAAAATCTTGGAAAATCAAGAATTATTAAAACGTTATCCAGCAAGAAGAAAACCACAATCCAGTTATGCAGCAGGAAATATCCTTAATTTTCTAATTTATTTAAAATTAGAAAAAATTAATCCAGAGATACAATTTAAAAACTATAATTTTTCTAATCTTTCAGTATGGCAAGCCGATTTACGAAATGTAGATTTATACGATGTTAATTTTTGTTACAGTAATTTAGATAAAACTGCTTTTATAGAAAATTTTGGCAACATTATATCAGTCGTCTTTGACTCTGATGGCAAATTATTATTTGGTGGGGATGCTTGTGCAAATATTTATCAGTGGCAAATTTCAGGTAGAAAACAAAATTTGAAATATACAGGTCATAGTCGTTGGATTCGTTCGATAGCCTTTAACTCTGAAAAAAAATTGTTAGCTAGTGGAGGTGGAGACGAAACAATTAGACTTTGGAGCATCAACAGAAGTGATTGTCTAGAAATTAAAGAAGCACATAAAGGAGGCTCATGGGCAGTAACATTTAGTTCCGATGGTCAAATCTTAGCTAGTGGTGGTGGGGATAAGACAGTTAAAATTTGGGATGCTGATACCGGTCAACATCGATTATCTCTAAAGGGTCATACTAAATCCATTTGGTCATTAGCATTTAGTTGTAATGGTCAAATCTTAGCTAGTTGTGGCGAAGACAATACAATACGATTATGGAATATAGGAACAAATGAATCTTTAGAAATTCCAGAAGCACATGAAGAAGGAGTTTGGTCAGTGGCATTCAGTCCCAACGATCAAAATGATCGAATTTTAGCTAGTGGTGGTGGAGATAATATAGTCAAAATCTGGAATGTTGAGACTTGTCAAGTTCTATCTATTTTAAAAGGACATAGTGATCGCATTTGGTCAGTAGCATTTAGTCCCAGTGGCAAATTTCTTGCTAGTGGGAGCAGAGATCGAACAATTAGAATTTGGAATATTGAAACTGAAAAATGTTTACATACTTTAACCAGTCATAGCAATTGGGTTTGGTCAGTAGCATTTAGTCCTGATGGGCAACTTCTTGCTAGTGGTAGTGACGATCAAGGAATCAGACTTTGGGATGTTGACACTGGTAAATGTATATATAGTTTTCAAGGATATTCGAATTGGATTTGGTCACTAACATTCAATCCTAAAAGCACAATTTTAGCTAGCAGTAGTGATGATTGTAAAATACGATTATGGGATGTTGACACTGGTAAGGAGTTAAAAGCTTTAGAACGACATAGTGATCGTATTTGGTCAGTAGCATTTAATCCTGATGGCCAACTTCTTGCTAGTGGTAGTGGAGATCGAACAATTAAGCTTTGGGATGTTGATACTAGTGAGGAGTTACAAACTTTAGAAGGACATCAAGGCTTGGTCAGATCAATTGCATTTAGTCCTGATGGCCAACTTCTTGCTAGTGGTAGTGGAGATCGAACAATTAAGCTTTGGAATATTTCAAATATCAAGACTCCTAAGTGTTCTAAAACTTTAGAAGGACATCAAGGTTTAATCAGATCAATTGCATTTAGTCCTGATGGCAAATTTCTTGCCAGTGGTAGTGAAGATCGAACAATTAGAATTTGGAATATTGACACTGGTAAATGCTTGAATATATTAAAAGATCATAGTGATTGGATTTGGTCGCTAACATTCAGTCCTAATGGCAAACTTCTTGCCAGTGGTGGTGGAGATCGAACAATCAAACTTTGGGATGTTGAAAATTTACCAGAAAGCAAACTTCTAGATACTTTAACGCAACATACCGATCAGGTTTGGTCATTAGCCTTTAGTAATGATAGTAAAATTCTCATTAGTGGTAGTGAAGATCAAACAATTAAACTTTGGAATATTGAAAATTGCGCAAATTTTGAGCTGCTTGAATCTTTAAATGAAGAGCCTTACTTTATCTGCTCAGTAGCCATAAGCTCTACAGGAATTTTTGCTATTGGTAGTACAGAAGGCATAGTCAAACTTTGGAATGTTGATACTTGTGACCAAATCTTGTCCTTAATCTCACAAAAGCCGTATCATGGAATGAATATAAAAGGAGTTAGAGGTTTAACTGATGAACAAATAAGATCCCTTAAAACTCTAGGTGCTATAGAAAAATAGGTCATGCCTCCTGAAGGGGTGACAAACTACTCAAAAGCCTTACTATGCTATAGTTCCAAGGATTTAGTGGAATATTTGTTTCTATAGTTTATTGAGAATACCTTGATAAGTTTTTGATCAATAATTTTGGCCGGTTGACGATCGCTCAAGAAAAATTAACTGCTCCAATTGAGATTTTTACTATGATTAATTTTATTTTTAAGACGAAAATTAAAAATAAATACATTTACACTACAAATTTAATTGTCAATAATTCATCTAAAAAGAAATAGCAACCTATCCTTGAAACCCTTATTATATCTACTTTTGAACTGCATCGTCACCCCTTCAGGCTAGAAATTCCAGATAATGTTATTATTTTATATCAACCACCATATTGCCCAGAAGTAAATCCAACGATGGGACTTTGGAGATACATAAAAGAGGCTATATCATGGGAGCTATATGATTCTTTAGATGATTTAAGAGAAAGAGTAAGAAAAATCTTGGATTCTTTATCAGAAAAAATTGTTGGATTTATAACGGGATGGTCTTGGCTTCTATATTCTTTAAAAATCTTATCCCTTCCAATCTTTTAGAAAATTGATATTAGTCCTCAATCTATATCACCTCAAGGTAGTTGACTTTGTTTCTTAGGAGAGGGTTATACCAAATCCTGTTTTCATCGCTACCTTATTTTAATCGGCTGGAATTGCTGAAAAAAGAAGAGTTGGATAGAAAATTATAAAGACATTTTGAGTTGCGGATTTGGTATTATTTATCTATCTAGATTTCTATCATAATGTAGGGTTTTTTGAATGATACAAAAAATTAGTTTTTTCTTGAATTCTTTTTAAAATATATTCCAAAACCTAAAAATACTAAAAGTCCCAAAATATTTGATGCCTCAGGAACTGAAACTGAATTAGACTCACCTTGTAAAAGATTATCAATACCAGTATTTATCGATCCTCCTCCAATAGCTGTCCATTGAATTGATGTAATAGGTTCATCAGCTACTATTCCTAGAAAACCTAGTTCAACAGAAGAACTAAGAATTTCTATCGAATCAAGAAAACCAGTAGATCCAAAAACATCAACTGTTACAGGTCCTAAGCCATTTAAAATGGTATCAAAGCCTATGGCTGTACTTGGAACACCAAAATCAACAGTAAAAATTTCATTTCCCATAGTAGTTATTATATTAGATCCTACATTAGGCTCAAAGAAACCTGTAACATTAGGGAACGGAATTCCATCCAAAGCTGTATAAGTGTTTCCATTACTCGTCAATGAAGGGGTTAGTGCTACGGGAACATCTTCAAAATCATCAACAAGAGTAGTAGCTGTAACTTCATTAAAATCATCAAAATCAGTAAAAAAATTTACTGTTACACCATTAACAGGTTGAATAGTTAAGATAGAAAATAATGTCGTTGATATACTAAGTAAATTCAAAGAGTTAAAAAGTTTCATTATTTTTGATTACTTTATGTCATTTTACAATTTTTATTGTAAAATAATCGAATAAAATTTCAGTTAATTTAGATACTTTATAATTTTCTTTTATATTTAATTTAAGATGTATTTTTTATAAAATTATAAATTCATAAAACCAAGTAGATGATAAATATTATTTTATACTTCTTAAATTTGTTTGATGAAAATTGGTTAGTTTTTATAACGATTGTTTTGTATTTAATTAAGGCTTGCTGAAAGGCCTTGCTGAATCGAGCTATGAACGATTTGGTATTTGGTACTGGAAGATCATCCCATCTCTGGCGAGAAGCCGCTGCAAATAATAAAGTAAAAGACTGATAGAATACTTCAACATTTGAATTGATTTAGAATAACAAAGAGTTTTTCTATGTAATCTAGCTAGATAATGTCGTAATAAGCGTATTTCCTCTTTCTACTCTCGTCATATAAGTTTTACTTAGGGCTTGCTGAAAGAGTATAGAATGATTGCTATACAAGATTTTCAAGTTTTTTTGCACGAAAAAAGTGCTTTCGCTATAACTTTTAACCCCCAAAAAACGTGACCATTATCCCTAAAATTTTTTTTAAATCCGATTATCCCTATAGAAACAAACCTCGATCCATAAGCTTTTTGGGCATCAGATTAAATTTTTAAACTTTTTCAGCAAGCTCTAGATAGACGATCGAGGAAAAGTTATAATCACAGAAATCGAATATTGTTTTACATAGGTTATACTGAAATTAAAATAATAATAAACGTTTTCAAAACTTTTATACTTGATAATCCCAAATTAAATTCCATAAAGATTAGGTTATGAGTTTTAGTAATAATGACGATCCTAGAATCAAATCTCTCAAAGAAGATATAGAACAATTACAACGGGAATATGAAAGTTTAACTGAACAGTCTAGAAATTCATTAACTGATGTTGAAAGAATTCGTTTAACAGGACAAGCAGAAAAGATCTATAAACACTTAAAATCTAAAGAAGAAGAATTAGATAAATTCATTTCTTCCCTCGATAGTGAAAGGGAAAGAGAAACAACTCAAAGAGATCTTTTTCCATCATCTGAAGACTTGAATTCAACCCAAATACTTCATCTTTCAGATTTGCATTTTGAAACAAATGATGAATTTCGTTATGATATCAATGTTGATGGACGTAAACTACATCGGATTTGTGCAGGAACATTTGGCGCACCAACTAAAGAATTAAATACTGGTATTCCATGGCAATATAATCTCATTAAGATTAAAACTGATGAAGTAACAGTATGTACTCGTAAAAGAGAATCAGAAAATGGTGGGTGGGACGGGGATTTTCGTTGGCGATATGGTAAAAATGATAATAAAGATTATTATACAATTGAGCTAACCCCTAAGAAGCAAACTGATAACTCAGTAGAACAAGGAAAAAAGCTGTCTCAACATAGGGAAAATGTACCTAATGCAACAAAGCAAAAGAAAGAAAAAGAACAATTAAATAATTTCAAGTCTAAGTATGAACAAAAAAAATATTACATCCGATATTTTTTTATATTTATACTGTTTTTTAGTCCATTAATATTAATATTGATATTTATAGAGAAATATAACACAAGCATTCAGAAAGTAATTGCTGACTTTACAGGAGCTCCAGGTCAAGGGGCTCTTACTAAAATTGGATTACCCTTCTCAATAATGTCAGATAATGTCCATAATATGAAGTCTAAAATCTGGTATCAAAGACTCTATAAGGGTAATAGATCAGATGACGCATTTTTAAGAATTTATTATGATATAATCCCTCATGATAGTCGTCAAGGATTTGTAGGTATTTTTAGTGATTTTACACTTCCTCCAGCAAAACCTATTAATTTATCAGAATTTAGTGGAATTAGTTTTGATATGCGTATTGAAGATGTACATATCAAAAATACAGAAATTCGTCTTGTACTTTATTCAAATAATATAAAAAACAATCAATTTGCTTATCCAATGTATTCTATTAAACCAAAAGTTACATCAAAAGAAGGGTGGTCTAAATATAAAATTCTCTTTAGCGAATTTAAATCACCAGATTTTGCATCAGACCCAGATAGCATTAAGCTTGACGTGAATAGAGTTTTTCGATTTGGATTTGTATTTCTGAGCACCGAAAAAGTTAATGGTCAAATTGACTTTGATAATATATCTTGGTTAGAATAATACAAAATTTCTTCACGCCGTGAAGAAAAAGCTATAGTGTATGCTAGAATAGGGTTTTAAGCTTTGGAGGGTTTCAAAAAATAGGTGCAATAATACGACAGGACCTAGCAATGTTACATAAGTACCTGAAGGGGTGAGTGCAACATGAGGTCGTATTTAGTCATTCAATACTGTTATTAACTACGGCTTACTGAATGAGTATATAAACATTGCTATACAATGTTTTCAAGCATTTTTATCAATAAAAAAATGCAAAGCTATTTAGCACTTATTGGTATGCTAACAAACTTGTAATTGATATACTCAAGAATGATGAATTTTATGCTAGTCGAGAAGTACGGGAAGAGATCGAAAACACTCTCTTCTTACCCATTAATTCCTCAAAATAATTTCCATCGATACTTATTATGAAACAGTAAATAAAATTATCTCGCTCGATCTAAACTTGGAATATTTGATATCATGGTATTATCAACTTCTAAATTACCATTAGCTATTAAACTTATAATACTGTCAGATAGGTGATCGAGGAAAAATTATGAGCAAAGTATCAATCTCTTAAGATAATTTCAATACTATGGTGAACTTGAGGTAAGTAATGGCAACCAATAGATTAGAAGAGGCTCTGTTGAATTATCAAGAGCAAATTGAGGAATTAGAATATGAAAAATCTATAACTTCTAATCGAAGCCAAAAGTTTGAAGTTCAAAAAAGAATAGAAGAAATTGAAAAAGACATTGAGAGAATAAAAGAGAGATTAAATTCCTCTGGGATAGTCACGACAAAAGAAGATATTGTCAGATTCATAGAATTTCCTCCAGAATATCGAGAAGCGGGGACATCAATTTTAACTTATTTTAATCGTATTTTGGAAGTAAAATATCCCAATATAAAAGCTACTGTTAGGATAGAATTAGAAAGATATATATTAAGAATGGTTATCCAGACAGCAGATGGTTATAAAGAAATTATAGAAAAAACCTTATCTGATTATGGGAAAGTTGTTACAGGCAAATTATTAGCCACAGAATTCTTAAGCGATCCTTTTGAAGTAATAGCCCTAAAACGAAAATTAGAGATTGCAGAATTAGAATTAAGACAAGCAAAAGAGCTTTTTAGTGTTACAACTAATAATTATCAAAAGCAAATAGATCAACTTTATTCTCTCATAGCTAAAAGTTTGGATAAAGAAGTAAATATTAATATTAAAAATATTACTCAAAGTATTGGTAATAGCAATGGGGAAGCAACAGTTTCTGGGAACGATATAAATAAACAGACTGGAAGCTTTGGTATTGGAAATCTGAATGATGGGACTGTTAAAGATAGTCAAATTATTGGACAAGATAACCAATTTGAAAAAAATATTGTTGAAATTCAGCCAGAAAAAGCACGAATAATAAAGTCAGAATTAATTACTGATACATTTTCAATTATTACTGTAAATTTTCGTGGAGAAGAAATCAAGAGCGTTACAGGGCAAGCTCAATGCTGGATTTTAAATTTAGACAAAAACACTATTCTTGAAATGATTGATATACCAGGTGGTTCATTTGTCATGGGTTCTCCAAAGGACG
>JANQIW010000086.1 GCA_028281945.1 Prochloraceae cyanobacterium PL24a_bin.78 | reverse complement strand
AATCTCTACATTAATTAGTTCTTACTTTTCAGATTTTCTTTCGATTATTGCTAAATTTTGTGTAGCCAAATTTTAAATCTTATTGTTTCTAGGGCTATTCTAGAACTGTTAAATTTAAATATCTCTACTTTCTCTAACATCACTTGACTTATATTAATTAATCTTATATTTATATTTTCTCGGTTATGCTTCAAGAAAATTCTATTCCATTGAGCTTATTATATACGGAAGTGAGGGAAACATTCATTGTTGAAGCTCTAGCCTGATAAGCCGCATGAATTGAAAGTCTAATCCCACAAGTTACAGTATTCATCATTTCTACTACGGTAGAAAATAAGAGTTCTCTAGTATATTGAGTCTTTATCGTTCTCTCAAATAATTCATCAAGTTTTTCAGGAGATAAAACTATTTCAAGAAGTCCATGAACCATTACCGAAACCGGACTTTGTTCAACAAAATGCGTCATAACTTGCCCTAAAATCATTCTAGCTTGTCTCCATCTACCAACTTTGTTTTTTCAGCAACTATAAATTTGGCAAAATTACAACACCTTGGAAGGGCTATTTCTAAGCTGTATAAAGTTTTTAGAGGGAAAAGATTGAAAGGCTTGATTTATAAGGATTCTAGCTCGACTGTCACCTTGTGAAGAATTGCTGTCCTAGAACTCTATTCAAGGCTTAAAATATATATATGCGTAGTGTAAAAAAGTTTCAACGAGATGATCTTCAGGGTCACCTTTATCATTTTTACGATAAAGATAATAAATCTTACTTTTATAAGGATAATCAGGATGATTGACCTCTTTTTCGTTGATTGTTAATATTGAAAAATCTATATTACTATATGCTGGGTTCATTAATACCCATTGAGGTCCATAAAATATTATATTTTTATTATATTTTTCGTAAAAATCATCTAATTGGTCAAGCCTTTTAGTATATTCATCCTTTTTAGTTCTATATGAGTTATCCTCTTTACACCGTGACGATCCCTGTTTATTAAATTCAATTTCTTTTTCAAAGTAGTTGGTAGTACCACTTTTTTCAGCACCATGCATGATATAATACTCGTTTTCTTTACAGTTAAATATGTCCATAATGTTTTTTTTACTTAAATTTTTAGGTGCTTTTTCTTTTGGATAAACAGCAATAACAATAGATTGTGTTCCAGCCTCTATATAACCTAAATTAGTACCAGCAAAGAAAGTGTTTTCGGGGCATTTATCAATAATAACAGATTCAGAAGAAACAGCCGCTATCTTAACTATAGTAGAATTACAAAGATGATGTATACCATTTTTTGACCCTCCTTCTTTTTGAATACCTGGATTAATGTCTATATATCTTACTTTAGATTCGATATATTTTTTAAGTCTCTTGTTTATGTTTAACGCTGCAACAGATCCTTCTATATTTATTCCTCCGTCTCCCCCAGGATTAATCTCCTTTGATCTATCTCTAAAAGGATTTCCCTGTGTTGTATCATTTTGTGTTGTATTTTTAGAATTCCCCTCTATTTTATCATTTGGTCTCATCGCTTCATCAGAATTTTTCTTGAAGTATAAAAGAATTGCTAAAGCTCCAGATACCAACAATACAATACTAATAACTATTATAAACAAGTTTTTTTTATTTATCATAATATTTATCCAATAAAATTTAGAAATTAATTAATGTTTTTATAAAGTTTTACAAACCAAAAATACACACTTATCGAAGAAATAAGAAAACCAATTAAAAAAAACGCATAAATAAAATAAATATCAATGTCCTGATTTATAAAGATTAAACTTCCTGACATAAATGTAGAGAAAAAAATAAGTATAAATGAAAATTTTATATCGTTTATTACTTCTTTATAAATTTTATTTTTAAATTTAGTAAATTCTCTATAATGTTTTTCACTATTTTTTTTAGGCAAGATGAAACTATCATCATCTATTGTATTATCAAGATCTACCTTGTTATCTATAGATATTGAATTATTATACTCTATTGTATTGTCAAGATCTACCTTGTTATCTATAGATATTGGTTTAGATATACTTATTATCTTATTAATATCTTTGATTTTACAATCAATATAAGAAAGATCAGTCGGAGGAGTTTCTAATGTTAAATCTTTAAGTAAATTTTTGAGAAGACTAATTAGTTGATCACATCCTTTTTCAGTTTTATGTTTAATTTTGATCTCATTACACCATTGTTCTGCAGATGTCCATGAATTATAGTTATCTATTACTTTTGTCGTATCAAATGTTAGCCACATATCACTATTAAAACCTGATAAAGCTTCAATACATACTATTACAGAAGCATATAGATCATAATAAGAATGTGGCGTAGTATTCGCTTTTCTTTGCTTTGGATGTGAATAGCCTGGTGTACTGTATGTATTTCTTGTTTTTCTGCCTCCTATATTATTAGATGAAATTCCAAAATCAATTAAAATCGTTGTAAAATTTTCAGAAGGATTATTTCTGGTAAAACCTATAATAATTATATTGTCTGGTTTTATATCTCGGTGAACAATATTATTATTAGCTAATACCTTTATTCCTTCAAACAATGATTTTAACAATTTAGTTGTATCAAATATTGACCAATAAAGAGCTTCGTTCAAATTTGGTCCAATTTCTTCTCCTAAATTTGTTCCCTCAATGAATTGCATTACTAATATAGTAATACTATATTTATTACCTCTCAATTTAAGTTGGTGATTTTCTTTCAGAGTAAAACATTGAGGTGCATGAGTAGTCATAGGAGAATGATGTAAAATATCAAGAGCTTTTTTTTCTATGCCTAGACTATGATTAATTTCTCTTAATATATCAGGAGAACTTAATAGATTGTCTAGACTAGGACATTTAGCTATACAAGGATTACCATTTAATTCCGCATCAAAAATAACGCCAAACCCTCCAGCCGCCTTAAGACTTATGATTTTTAAACGACCTTCAGCAGTTATTATTGGATTTTCTGCTAAGGATTTCAGATATTCATGATATTTTTCTTTTTCACTATAATTCATGAGTTTAATTATATTTATTTATTAATTTTTCTATATCTTGAAGCACTTCTTCAGTTCGTTGATACCGTTCTTGCCAGTTAAAAGAAACTAACTTATCTATGATTTCAATTAATTTAGGATCAATCTTTTTATCTCGAATAAGATGATGCCATTTTAGATTTCCGTTGCTAAAATCTAAATCGGAAGCTATTCGGCCTGTTAGACAATGAATAATAAGACAACCTAAAAGATAAAGATCGATTGTTTTAGTATTAATAGGTAAATCAAATCCACGTAATATATTTATATATATATGGTAACTCAATGGGCTATTAGAAGAGTAGCCTCTTTCTTCTTTTGCTTGAGTAAAATCAGTTAGGATGTAATTTTCTTTATCATTTTTAAAAATATTTTCAGGACTTAAATTTCTTTTAATAATAAAATGTTTTTCCAAAATCATTAAAGCTTTTAAACAATCCTTTAACAATTTAAGAATTTCCTTTCGATCTTGCTCTAAGTTAAAATTATAAGTATAATGTTCCAGCTTTTTTGATAGTTGATAACCTTTTTTCCCTAAGTTAATATATTCCCAAATAGTTATGTAGTTACTAATATTGTTACTTATATATGTTTCAATATTTTTATGTCTTCTAAACTCTAAACGCGAAAGTAGTAATGACTGCCGTTCTACGCTAATTTTACTCAGCTCAAAATCCTCTAGTTCTTTGGGACAATATTGTCTAATAATTACACGTTTGCTTCGGTTAATGCCTAACTCTTCACTTTTACGCATTATTCCTTCATATAGTTTTAATCTCGTTTTTGTCTCATAACTTAAAAGACGGAAGTTTCCAAATGCATCAGGCATATTTTTAAGATAATCATAGTTTGAACTATTCTTTTTTCTGTTGTCGTTTTTGCTCCAAGATAAGAATGCTCTTGTTACAATTAAATTAACATTTTTTTTTTCTAAAGTCTGATCGTTTAATGCACCCCTTAATTTTTTGAATAGATTAAATGCTGTGTTTGATCTTAAATTATCTGCTTTTGTTTTCAAAATATTTTTATCAATTACTTTAGGATGAAGTATGCGAGCGATATCTGTATATTCAATATTTCCATACTGAAAGAAAATTTCAAGTAATTTTCTTTCAATACCGGTAAAATTCAATTTTGCAAATTCCTCAAGAAATTGTATTTTCTTTTCAGAATCTATTTGATCATCATTTTTCATAGCTTATCTAAAACATTAAACAATTTTGCTTTAGTTTATTATTGATCGAAGTTTTTGTCTTACATTATTATTCTAAGATATAATTATAAGATAATTGATAAATATCATCAGACATTTTAAATTTTTCTTAATATTATTTAATATTTTTGTAGCGAAAAAAAAAAGACATTAAATTCAAAATTAACGAATTTTCTTAGTTAGAAGTAAGTTTCTAAATCCTGAAAGCTCTCTAAATCATTAGTGTTGAAGACTGTCTGAGCAATACGTTATTTACAACCAGACTAGTTGTTTGTAAATTTAAGGCGATAATGTGTGCATTTAATAGAACTGAAACTATTTTGTAGATCTTTTTTAACGCGCACTTTTCAAACAGACATGTTTTTCTTCTCTTAAGACTAGCAGTAGAATCTATTTAAAGTAACTTATTTTGAAAGGAATATGCGACTAAGAATTTCATTGGTCTTGATTTTAATCCTTGGAATCCTGCGACTTTTATTGGCAGCTATTTCGCCAAACAAGTTGTCACACCTGAAACCACAACAGGAGTAATTGGCGGCGCAACTGGAGGGGCGATAGGAACAGGAATTGTTAGCTTAACATCAGTCAAATCTTATTTTAGTAGTATTAAAGTAGTACTTAACAACACGTGGCTTATCAACTACGACATCGACTTTTTTAGGCTCTCTAGGTAGCTTTCTTTTGCCTAGTGTAGGAGCATTCGTCGGAGTAACGTTGGGAACACTGTTAGGTGATACCCTCAATCCCTTCATTAGCGATATAGCAGATGATTGGTTCAGTCAAGCTCCTCCCCATGCAGATCCTTGGATTGATTACGATCCTATCCTGAAAGAGAGAAATATAAGATTACGCATTTTTCTATTTAATTTTGCTTACCTACTTATCAGAAGTTAGTTTAAAATTTCTTTAGGAGGAAAGAATTACACAATGAATTTATTAGGCGTTTCCGATATTTTGTATATTTCTTATTTTCTAGCAATTGTTTTTGTATTGAATACCCAATACACTAGAATTCTTCAATTCTATTTTCAAGGTTTGATTCAGCAAAATCCTTTCTTTCGCTATCAAGTAATTAAAAAATTAGGTCAAGGAGGCTTTGGCATTACATATCTTGCTGAAGATAGAGAAAATAATGATAATTTAGTGGTTATCAAAAAATTCTTTCCTCAACAATGTGAACCTTATATTAAGGAAATTGGTTTAAGATTGTTTAGGAATGAAATCAAGGCTCAAAAAAATTTAGGTCATTTTCCCAAAATTCCAACTTTTTTGGATTCTTACGAAAATTGTGATGGATTTTTTTTAGTTCAAGAATTCATTGATGGCCATACCTTAGATCAAGAAATATCACTAGGTGTACAATTAGATCAGAATTATGTAAGTCAATTAATATTTGAACTATTAGAAATATTAGTTTTTATACATGAGAAGAATATAGTTCACAGAGATATTAAACCATCAAATATAATGCGTCGTAAAATTGATCAGAAATTAGTCTTAATTGATTTTGGTGCAATAAAAATAATTGATATGACTTTAAAAACAGGTATTGTGTCTGAAGCAATTGGTACAAGTGGTTATATGCCTATTGAACAAGCTCTCGGAAAACCTAAGTTTTCCTCCGATATATATTCATTAGGCATTGTAGGGATTGAAGCCTTAACTGGTCAACGTATTTATGAGCTATCAGAAAATTCTAAAGTAGGAAAGCTAGAATGGGAAAAATATTGTAATGTGACTAAAGAATTTTCTAATTTTATTAATAAAATGACTTTTAGTGATTATAATTTGAGGTATCAAACGGCTTATCAGGCACTAAGAGATCTTAAAGCGATCAATTCCAATAGCAAACTAATAAAGTTAGGCAATAAATTATCAAAACTAATAGAATATAAATTATCTTTTAACAAAACTATTAGTTTGCTTTTAATCGTCATATTATGCAGTATCATCTTAAGACAAAACATTGATATTACAAATATTTTGGAAAAAAAAATACAAATCGATAAGATTCAATTGTTTGATTAGTATTATTTCCTTGATTTTAAGCTTTGATTAAGCTCTTAATAAGAGATTAAATTATTTTTTAATCTCTTATTTTTATAAGAGATATAATGTATAATTGATATAAAAGATAGATTCAACCAGGATAAAGTATTGTTTTTAAAATATTTTAGTAAATATTTTATCAAAATTAGAGCATATTTTTAAATCAATGTTAAAATCATCAAAAAGTAGATCTAAAGTAATGGATAAAGTATGATATAATTTTATCACGATTTTAAGTACCTGTGCAAAATTAATTGTGCATTTTTAGATAGTAAGAAATGGCTAGTGAATCTCAGAGATGAAAGAAAACAAATTAATATTAAATATACAATTAATTTTGCCTACCTACTTAGCCCTCTTCTGTCACTCTCCCCAGAAAAAAGCATTTTGTAAATTCTAAAAACCTTGATGGTAAAAGGATTGATCGATTTTTTCCTAATAGAAAATCAGAATAGATCTCAAATCAGAGAAAATGTGATTGCTAACCCCTGTATTGCTTAATATTTCTACTTTTGGTAAATTATTAATAATAGGAAAACTCGGAGAGTGACAGAACAGGAATAACATTGTTGAAGGAGCTCGCAGGCTTGCACCAAGTACTGCAAACGACTTGGCCGATTCCACACAGAGTCTTCGTATCACTCGCCAAGCTGTTCAGCAGCCTCGAGCAAATGGAGATGGGATTTTCGACTCAGAAGACTCATTGCGTATTAAACCTTTTGAGGTTCGATACCTCGGTAGAAGCCGGACACCCAACCGTTTTGTTATCGATTTGAGCCGTAATGAAGACCGAATTCTTCAACCTCAGTCTTACCATCGCATTTTTAATCCTGAAGATCGATCAACTATTTATCCCACGAGAATATGTACCACTCTTTCGAGAGCAGGGCTGGCAGATCAAAAGCGAGTAAGAACCAAAGCAAATGCAAAATAGTTTAGATTAAATCTTAGAAGTGGACATTTAAAAATAAATTATGGATATTTATCAAAAAATTTGGGATGCTGACATACTTGAAGGTAATGGCGTCAAATCCTATCGTAAAGACCAACAGGACTCTGGGGAACTTAACGGAGTCTTAGACAAGACCAAAGGTTACGTCATCGTTGATGAGGAAGTCTCTGGGAAAAACGCAAAAGTTATTACCGAAGTCGTTATCCCCCCCAGTAAAATCGAAACTTACGACCTGTGCCGTAGACTTTTCAATAACTACATTCTTGATCCTGGTGAACGCGACCAAATCTCATCTTTTGAAAGGGAAGAAGAACGAGAATTTATTGAAGCTATTCTCCCTACCAAGCCCATTCAGATTGCCAAGGAAGCTGTTGGTCGCAATAGAGGCAGAGCCCTGACTGATATTGAATTTGCACTCGCAATTGAAGAAGCCTTCTTTTTTCAGGGCAAAGCAGGTTCTAAAAATGCCTCTGGCTTCGAACACGTCTTTGTTGGTGAGCAGAAAGATATTGGTGAAAAGCCAGATGAAATTGCTGTGCAATTGGGAGGTTACCACTTTTGGTACAAGTATTTTCTTGATGATGGAGGCAAAAACTCTATAATGGAATTCCCAGACAGGATCTCTTATGGGAAGTCTGAATATAGAGGCCCAAATGCTAGTCAGGGCATTCTAGTTCCTGAAGTTATTACTCTCAGTTATACTTGGAGAGCGCCTGAATTTGACAATAGCGGGAATCTCACGGATAAAACCCAATTGCTGAACAAGCCAATTGGTGGTTTCTGGGTAGGCTGTAGTCCTGAAGGATTAGTAGCGCTATCAATGGTACGTCTGTTGGTTGGACTCTCAGATACCGTCATCAATAATGCTCAATACAAATTAAAATTATTTAACCTCGGCAACAATAGAAATTCTATCCGTACCTTCTATCCCGAGTTTCGTGGTATTAGTGTCGATAGAGGCAGCTCGCCCTCTGGAACAGACAGTAGAGGAGCTAGTGGTACAAGCAGCAGTTTATTAAAGAAGGATATTGTTGCTGAAGAACAACCAGAAGTTAAGGGCGATTTGGTGAATATAGCTGCGGCTCTTGTTAATGCCAGCGGTGACGAAACTGGAAAAGAAACCGTCACCTTGTTCAATGCTTCTAGTGAGCCTATTAATTTAGAAAATTGGCAAATTATTGCTCCTAATGGCTTCATCTTCACCCTTACTGATACCATCATCGATCCCGGTGATTTCTTGCCTCTGCGCATGATGGCTAACACCCCTCAGTTCCGAAACAAGGCAGGAAGTATTGCACTCCTCGATGCCGATAACGTAGTCCAATCTCGTGTCAAATACACCAAAGCACAATCTGCTCGCGAAGACATCTTTATCTCCTTCTAAACTTTGTCTAAATTAAGATCCTTTTGTATATAGGGCTTGCTGAACGAGTATAGAATCATTGCCATACAAGAATTTCAAGGTTTTTTGCTCTAAAAAAGTGCAAAGCTATAACCTTTAACCTTCAAAAAACGCGATCGCTATCTCAAAAAATTTTTTCCATATCGAATGATGCCCATAGAAAAGAATCTCCATCTATAAGCTTTCTGGGTTTCAGATTCAATTTTAGGACTTTTTCAGCAAGCCCTAAATAGAAATCATATCTCAATTCACCAATGCCCAATTTTTATTTAGGTTTAAAGGGAAAGGATTGGGTAATTCTTTAAATTTATTTGAGGCTGAATCGAGAGCTTTAATGAAATTAACTCCGCTCTAAATGGGATAATTATCATCAAGATCTGAGAGTCGCAACCCAAGCAAGAATCTTGTTTATAGCTTTCCTTGTCCCCCCGTCAGGGTTTTCAGCTATTTTTAGCTTACATCAACTTTTCTTGGTGCAAGATCTGAGTTAGACCTATTTTTGACATCCCTCTAAGGCTCTCTACCCTTTCATGGTATATCTTTTAGCTTCCTCGTCACCCCGTGAACTTGGTATCTCTATTTCGGAAAATAGATAACTCGGCCAAGAAGTTTTTCCTCATTGATCCAACTATATACACGAAGACACACCATTACTTTTCCTGGAGTCCCTCCAGTCGGCAACGGATAAGGTACGTCATATTCTGTATTTTTTATGATATCTTCTCGAAATCCTAATAGCCATTGAAGCCCCACCTCATGATCACCCTTAGCATTACGAACTTTGTCAAATGCTTGATCAAGTGTCTTCCTTGCTTCTTCATGCAATTTTCCCCACCAAGAATTTGGCTTAACTAGAGGGAGATATACTAAAGAGTTGATCGCTTCATCTAGATCTAGTCTTGCCTTTAAAAATTTAACTGGATCGTTTTGTGATTCCTTAACATTCTGGAAGCGAAGTTTCAGGATGCTGATATATTGAGATTTTTGCCGGGGACTGAAAGGAACAATATCAAAACGCTGAATACTTTTCAAACAATGATGTAGAGAAGGCTCGGTTTCGATAAAATACAAACAGATAGACACAATCTGAGCTAGAAACTTCAGATCCTCATCTAAATTGCCATTAGAAATTCGTGGGTCTAAAGGAACTTGAGTAGACAAAGATAGCCCTTTTGAAATTACTGTTCCTGATACTGATAGACCAGGGTAGAGCAACTTGTCCTCAAAAAAAGGAAGTTTTTCTACGTTCTCTGACTCTTCCTTTGCTCCCTCTTTCTCCGCTAACTTTAGAGCCTTCTGCTTCCACTTTTGGGCAAGAGGGGCTGGAAGACGTAGTAGAAGTCTGTGGATTTCCTGCCATAAATCTGAGTCGGTAGTACTTCGGGGTTTTAAATCATCGCCAAGATAAGGACGTAGAGTCTCATTACTAAAAAAAGCATCAGAGAGACTTTGAAGGATAAGTCTGGGTGGATGAGTATCTCTTAAATTTTCTGCAATTGCTACGTCAGAATCTTCTTCTTGTGATAATTCTTGTTCATTGGCTATATTTTCACCCAGAAGTTCATCCAAATTTTGAACTAGCTTCTTGTAAAAGGGGATTCCTTCATCCCCTGGACGAGCTTCTTTGAGGGCTAATTTCAGAGAAGAAAGCAGTCCTTGCAGACTATAGCGAAGATGTCGTCCTAGTTCCGAGTTGTTTTCTTGTAACAGTTCTTTTAAGTAGTCCATAATGATCAATGTAGTCCACAAAAAGGATTACGTTCATCGTTATCTCCTTCATTCATCGAACTAGGATTAGCCCGAAATACGCATCCTTCTTTATCTTTGAGATCTTCTGGTTTTTCACACATCCAGTAAGGGGCTTCTCCTTCATGAAGACGCAAAGTTCCCTGGTCATCGATTGTAACGTAGTATAGAAAATCCTCTTTAATCTTATCTTCCTTAGCTCCCAAAACACCGAGCAGTATTGCTGGGAAAATTGGGTTATCTAAGCTAGGGTAGTAGGCATAGAAGGTATGTGCAGCACTTCGAGGAAATGCTGGTAAAGGTAACAGCTTTTGTTCTTGATCTTTACTGATAGACCCCTTATGAAGAAGTTCTTTATCGTTTTCGGAATAATGAAAATCGTCAGCAAGCATTTCTCCTCGTTTGAAGACTGAGTGTGGCGATTCTTCATTGATCCCGACAGCAATTTCCCACTGAAGCACACCATCTAAGATCAATGCTTGAGGAACTTGCTCTTGTATGTTTTCAGTTTTTAGTGCATCTGATATTTTTTGATTTAGGTTTCTCAAGTTGGGACTGTCATCATCAACTAAGTAATGAGGATTACCTTTACAGAACAACATTCCAATTTCTAGAGTTTGATTGACTTCAAACTGGACTTTGAAAGGCTCATAATATTTTCTTTTCTCAGACTCAGAATATATTCCAATTTTCCGAGCAAGTTCCTCAAAGACAAAATTGTACCAAGGAACTCCATCACTATTATCATTATTAAAGTCTTGACGGCGAACAGTAATTGTTGGCTGAACTGCATCTAGCCATTTTGTCTGGATTTTTGCTTCCTCATTTGGCTTAAATTGATATAGCTTCTGTTGCGGATTAAAAAGCATTTTTCTAGAGCCTTGAACCATTTGAATAAAGGAACAGGGCAGAGTAGAAAGTAGATTGTTAACTTTAATATCAAGTTCACTAATGCCTCTTTTTAGTTTTTCTTTAGCTCCTTCAGGAGTAAGATTGCGTTGTTGTAAGGTCACGCCATAACAAGCCCCAATTGAGGTAGCCAATTTAGCATATTTTGGTACAAAGGTAATCCTAGCTGGATTCCATTCAAAATCACTTGCACTAAATATTTCATGAAGCTTACGCTTAACAAGATCTAAATGACAAGTTTGTCCTGATAAGATCAACCAATCTAGTTTTTTGCTCTTCAATTTGTCACCATTTGATTCGTCAGGTAATCGACTTTCTAATAATTTTTTAGCAATATGGATGGCTTCTTCGATGACTTGAGTTGCGGCTCTTTCGAGCTCTTCTTTAGATATTTTGATGATCGGAGTATAGTTATTGGCATTGACATCGATATCGTTTTGTAGAAGTAATTCTGTCAATTCGTTTGGAGGAACTTCATATTCAGAAGCGCCCTTGCTTATCAAAATTTTAGCTTTCTCTGCCCATTCCCAGAGAGTATAAAAGGCTTGCAGGTTTTCTCGATTATTTTTCCATTGAGTTGGTAGCACTTCTTCTGCAGAATTTAAAACTTTTTTATAGAAGGAGTCACTCTCTGGGTTCTCCTTATCGATACACTCTAGTAGAGATAGACCGACGTATTCACCATTTGAACAGAATCGATAACTTTCGTCCTCCAGAGTCTTGATTACCCGAGTTAATTTATCATTTTCTAGTCTTTTTTCTGTAACTGCTGTCAACAAATTATCAGCAATTGCGACTTTAAGCAAGCGAAAGAGTCGTAAAGTAATGTATTCACCACCCAAATTTAAATGCCCAGATGACCCCATCAAATCAGGGGTGAGAACATAATAGCGTCCTCCAGCACCTCTGTCTTCTCCTGGCTCAAAGGCAGGAATTTCTTCCAATTTCAGGCGGATCAATGCCAGATCTGTCGTACCACCACCAATGTCCAAAACTAACAGGTTTTGTGCCCATCTTTGTCCCAGACGACGACAGCGAGTTTTAAAAGCTTCTAGACCAATAGTTGGCTTCCCACCAAATTCTCGCCATAAGTAAAAAATAGCAGCAGCGATCGCCTCGTCAAAATTTCTCTTTACGTCTACCTTAATATCTGTAATATCTTTATCTGTGAATTTTTTCTCAAGAATCTCATGAACTAATTCTTCTAGTTTAAGACGAACTTCTGGTCTAGCTGCTGTTGGATATGTGATAATTACTCTATAAAAATTTCCTAATGAACAAACTTCATGGTTGTTATCATCATCTTTAAAAGTTTCTGTCAAGTCAATAAGACATTCAAAAGCAGCTTGAATTAGTTCACTATATTCAATTGGATTCTTTTCTCCTTCCCAATAAACATCAACTTTTTCCTCTATTTTATTTAGGTAACGTTTTGGGGAATGGTGAAATTTTCCTTCTATTTCTTGCCAATGTTTTTCTGAGTTTTCTTCATTGAATTCCTTGGCTATAGTTCTTAGTCGATTGTTTTTGACTACATCACCCATCTTTACTTTTAAAAATCTCTTTGGATTAGTCAATTCTAATTCACTAATAATATCCTTTTTGTTGGGTTCGTCTGGATTTGGCTCTAGTTGTGCCAAGATGATGTTTTCATTCTGTAGCGGCGGTTCCTGTAACACATTATGATAAATTTCGTTGAGCTTTTTACTAACCACTAGGTAAATTGGGTCGTGTAGTCTAGTACCTAAAGAAATTTCTATTTGGCGAATTCCTTCTAGTAAGCTGGAACTATTTTTATCATTTAATATCTTTGACCAAGGTTGCTTGAGGTTACCATTAACTTCTTCAAGAAATTTGTTCCAATGATCGTCACTGATTCTTGGAAAATAATTTGATAAAGACGAATTTAGCCAATCCTTTAGAAGCTGACAAAAAAGTTCTATTTGTTCCTTAGATAAATTTTTAAAGTCTCTCGGACGCTTGGGATCATAGAAAGTAACAGTAGAGTTTGATGTTCCAAAATCGATAGCTATCCATCCTTCATGTTTATTGAGCATTTTTTCCTCCTCAGTTTTCTTTTTAAAGTAGAATAAATAAGACTCTGCTTCTTTTTTTTTTGGTGCGTAATGTTATTATGTTTTTCGGTATAATCCACGTAAATTCCCAAAGTACAGTCAATGTTTAATGGTAATAATTTAGAAAGTTGACAATGGGGTGAAAATCGCAACAAAGACAAAGAATGCAAATAAAATGGGATTGGATTACTTTTAAAAGATTTATTATAAGCTGATTGAATTAGATCTCCAAGTTCTAAAGGTAAGTGTGTTCCTTTCACGATACAGCGTATATCACGGATAGTTATGATGTTAGTTGGGTCATCTATTTTATGAATTAAATCGACTGAAGGAAGTTCTAGCCAATTGGTATTATCGATTTTTTTGATTCGATTTAACAGAAACCTAGGTTGAATATAAATTTCAAGAGCCATATCAATATTCTTGGAACATTTTAAAGAGGACAACGAATGTTGATTACTTCTTGTAGAATCTCTAGCGAATCAGGAAAAGCGTCTTCAGATTCTTCTTCCCCTACCATACGCTTTTGTAGGCTTCGATTCGTCAAGATTTTCTCTAAAAACTTAATTGTTTGATCTAAACGTTTTTTTTGTGCTTTGTTGGCTTGTAGCATTGCTTTAGTTAC
The DNA here is from genome assembly GCA_028281945.1 of Prochloraceae cyanobacterium PL24a_bin.78. Classification (GTDB taxonomy): domain Bacteria; phylum Cyanobacteriota; class Cyanobacteriia; order Cyanobacteriales; family JANQIW01; genus JANQIW01. The sequence continues at coordinate 5,098 of JANQIW010000086.1, read as the reverse complement.
CAGTTCGACAAGTTTATCGCTAATACTAGTAATCATTACATCTTTTAGTTGTAGTATTGTAATTAAATGGTTTTCTTCAATGGGAGCAATCTTTCTTTTTGAGGGCGACCAATCAAACATTAGACTTGGCTCTCCTGTAGTTTGCTCTTTACGGGGCAGAGGAAATAGAAGTTCAGGTTTAATAGGCTCTAAACTATTATTTTTTACGTGAGTAAAAATATCTTGTTTCCATTCACTTGGAGAGGCGGCATAAATTAAACCTTCAATTTCTCTGTTAAATTCTGCTTTTTTGGGGGTGTAACGCTCAATTTCATCCCGTTGTTGTTTGACATTAATTGTTTTTTTATTTTCTTTCAAGAAAACCACTTCATCAGATAATTTGTCCAACCAATCTTTGATATTTTCTTCAATACGCTTGTGAGTAAATTTTTCTAATTCTTGACAAGAGTTTGCAAAAATATCATAAAAGTCATTACTTTCATTCAAAATAGAGCCTTGATTGTCGTCAATATATCCTTCATATGGATTATTTAATTCATGTTCAGCTTGTTCTAGATTGATAATACCGTTTTCAGCGTTGGAAAGAAGTGTCCTCCATTGGCTCCAACTGGAGATATCAGAAGTTACTTTGTCTTCAATCTCTTGTCTGAGAGGAATACTCTTTTTTTCTTCACCTATCCCCTCTCCCAATTCCAAGATATTTCCTTCCAAATAAGTTTTTAAAGCTTTGTAGCTATCTGTCAACTCTTGCAGTGCTTGACGCAGGGTACGCAAATTGGGATTTTCAATGGTTAGTAATCCTCGCAATGAGGGATTATTAAGCGTTTGTTGCAAACGCTTTTGTTCATCATACAAAGCCTTCACTTTGGTTCTAGTATCTTTATACAATTGGTCAAGACCATGATTAGCGACGTGATTTTCAAGTAGATATCTTAGTTGCGTAATCCCTCCATCTTTAGTGAAGGCATCTAGCCATTTAGCTATACTCTGAGACTGAGATTTTTTAAGTCGTTCGCTCAACTGCTTCCACTTTTTATACAAAGGGGGAAAACTGTTCTGAAACTTGCTTAACTTTTCCCAAGTCTTTGGCGTGGCAATTTCTATGGTGCTATCTATGTTTTTTCTGCCATACTCAAGTCCTACAAAAGCTGATAGAAGAACAATTCGCTCGTCTTTTTCTTTTGTTAAGTCCCGGGCACTTTTAATAGCTTCTCGCAAAGCAGGTATTTCTTGAAATACTTTCTCTTCTGTTAAGGGTTCTTGGTTATTAAGAAGATTGTCAATACCTCCTTCTGCCAACTCATCGAATTTTCCAATGCCAGCAAGGATAAAATCATCGAGATTTTCGTTGTGTCGTTGCTGTCGAAGGAGATCAAAGATTTGATCATTTTTAGCACTTTCTGGACGGGTACTATCAAGCAAGAGCAAAATTGTCTGGACATTTTTCATTGCAAGCACAGCCAGAAACTGATCTCGGGACTCTGATTTCCTTGCGCCTAATCCAGGAAAGTCCAACAAAGCCAGTTTATTAGTTCCTTGAAGAGATGAGAGATTCCAAATTTTATCTGATATCTTGACTTCAACGTTGATTCGCCGAATCAATGGAAAGGTAGCCTGCAAAATTTTGGTAATTCGCTGCTTGTTTGGTAGAGTCTGATCAAACTTAAGCTTTAAGATATCTGTAGGATCAGAAGGTAGCTTAAGACCGGACCGGGCAGTATCTATATCTATTACTGAGGATTTGCCACACACAGAATTTCCATAGCGTCTGTAAGATTCGACAAACACTACCACTTCTTGAATTGCATGTTTAAACCTTGGCGTAATATCCGATTTTATTGCTTCTTGAGACCAGGCGATAATATCTCCCCAAATATTGGCATCTTCAGAGGTTAAACTTCTCAATCTAACTAGTAGATTTTCAGACAATTGTGCTTCTAAAGCCTTTTTTACTAATTGCTCAAGCATGAAGGCAAGGCATTCGTGCACTTCAGCTCGATCAAGATATTCAACCTTAAACTGAAATTCAGTTTTCTGGGAACCTTTCACCTGGACAATATGAAGATGGGTAACATTGCCAGTGGTCGCTACTTCACTTCCTGGCAATATTCCTACATAGCCAAGCAAACTCCCCAATAGTGTGGTTTTAGTAGTGTTAAATTCTCCCATCACCGCAATTTTGACCTCTGAAGAGGCCGAGTTTTTTACGTCTATAGCGCGCTTGCGGATGGTTTCGACTTGGCTGTGGAGTTCAATTAAAACTCTATCTTCTTGAAGAGACTGATTTTGAAGAACAGTGTCATACTCCTCGAGTTTTTTCAGTATATCTTCACTGTATTTTTGAAAGCGACTCAGTTCTAAAGTTTGGGACATGAGAAATTTCTCCAACGTAAGCAATTAATCTGTGATAGTTCTGAAGAACACATCATGTGGAGGTATATCTTCTAAATCATCAAAGGTAATAGTGTCGCAAATATTGTATTTTGCACCATTTTTTTTCAAATCATCATCCAATTCTTTAAGGAACCTTCTTGCTTCTGGATCAGAACCAATTTGAATAAAAGAAATCCCCAATTCTGAATTTTGTTCGATTCGACGAGTGGCCTCAACGATTACTTCAATCACTGGTAGTTTATCATCTGGAGCCCCATCAGTAACTACCAGAAAGATTTCGCCATTGGGCTTAGCATTACCACTTTCCTTGCGTTGAAAGTAATTGTTGAGTGCATCCGACAACACTGCACCAAGGTTGGTGCCGCCTGCAGGAAACTTTTCTTTGAAAATTTGCTCTACTTTATTTGTATTAACTTCATCATATCGCGTAAATCTACCAGCAAACACGTAGACAGTAATGCCATCAGGGTCTATCTTTTCACACGCCCTAGCCAATCCTAAAGTGGCTTCCTGAATAACCGCCCACCTACTTTTGCCGCCTTGCTGATCTTCAGTGCTCATGCTAGCACTTCTGTCAATAATAAGGGTGTAATCACGTAACTTCAACTGATCTGGTGTAAACATTGTTCTAATCAATCTCGGAGAGTACTTGAAAAATAATGATTTTAATCGTGATAGCATCAGGTCAACCATCGAGTCATACATTAAAGCCTTTCTCAATTGTGATAGACGCTTACTTACTGGTAATTTTACCATAATTTAGTATCAAGCGAAAAAATTTTTGATATTCATAAGTTTTGCTAATATATCTTTTATAATGCTTATGCTGCAAGTATTATAGCTATTTCCATTACTATATTCTTATGTAAAGAATTATAACTATAATTATAATAAAAATTTGATTATTGAAAATAACCCTTTTATCTTTCTGTATCCCACTTTTGCACTTCAAATTGTGGTATGAAAGAAATAAATTAAATCAAATCAAATATAGTACAAAAAGTATTAATGAGTTAAAATACTCAAGAAAATTATGTAGCGTGGATTTTTGAGGAAAATCTTAAAACTACTATCATTTATGATTGCTTATTGAGAATGAAAAAGTACAAAACCCCACAATAATTTTGAAAATACAATAAAGTTAAGTAACTATCCAGATCAAATATAATACTTTTGACATGATTTTGGAAAAAAGCTCAATGTAAACAGAGGATCTTCTGTTAAATTAACGATTTGTTTGACACCATCTATAAAAATTACATAATTTACTAGAAATTATTGGAATATACATCTAAATTTAATTTTAAATTTTTATAGAGACAGTCGATGATTATTTCTGTTTGAATTCTGGCTTGATTTAATAGTCCTAAATCTGTAGGATACCTAATATCAGCAGGTGCACAAGTAGCGTCTAAGATTAGCTTTCCTCTATTTTTTTCTCTTCCTATATTTTCTTCTTCTTTTTTTTTCTTTCTCTTCTTCTTCTATTATTTCTTTCATCTTCATTACCATTCTTTCATTAACTTTATTTAGGGCTTGCTGAATGAGGATAGAATGATTGCTATACAAGGATTTCAAGCTTTTTTGCACAAAAAAAGTGCAAAACTATAGCCTTTAACCTCCAAAAAACGTGACCATTATCCCTAAAATTTTTTTCCCAATCTGATTATCCCTATAGAAATAAACCTCGATCCCATAAGCTTTCTGGGCATCAGATTAGATTTTTCGACTTTTTCAGCAAGCCCTATTTACTAAATTAATATCTATTCTTTTACGAAAATGAACTAAAATTGAGGCGTTGCTGATTGACAAGATGGTAAGATAGAAAGAAAAACCCATAATGATGAAGTGTCCAAATTGCCAATCATCTCACACAATTAAATACGGCAAAAATCGTGGAAAACAAAGATATAGATGTAAAGATTGTCACCGTCAATTTATAGATTCTTATAGTGAAGTAGGTTATGATCGCCAAACAAAAGAAAAATATTTGAAAATTGATTGATATTAATGGGATGGGGTTTAGGGTAATCTAAAGGATTATGGAGATTAATAATATTACTATAATAGGTTGAGTAAAACAATATGGGACAATGACAATCTAAATCATCCTAAATCACCAGAAGGAGTAAGATGGAGGGCTATTATAGTGAGAACCTCCAGAAGCCCCGATCGTGGTTATCCCAGTTCTAATCGAAATTAAATATGGCTTGATACTTGTTCCTTCAGATAAGATGACAGGATTTGTGGTTTCTTGTGGGAGAGGAATTAATGCTTGTGGTGTCCACGTATGCCCATAATAAAAGCCGATCGGTAATTCTCCGTTTTGGAGATGTGATGTTGGACGATGTTTGCGCGATCGTTCCCCCGCTAACCATTGGTATTTTCCACCCTTATCAAGATTGTATCGAATTTGTACACCAATTATTTGGTAATTGAAATTAAGAATTGGGCAGAAGATCCCATCACTATGATTTAGCAAGCTTTTACCACCAACCTTGATTCCTGGCATTCCATCATCAATTGGAGTATTGAGTTTTTGCCATTTACTGAGACCACAGTAACCTATGAAATCTATCTGCTCATCGGTTAATCCTCGATCGATCAATGATTGGCGGGTTTTCTTTATCAGGGAGTAATCAAGATCTTCAATTATTTTCCTAGTCCCATGTTTTTGAAAACTTTTTTCCTTCCTTAATTTTAA
>JANQIW010000173.1 GCA_028281945.1 Prochloraceae cyanobacterium PL24a_bin.78 | reverse complement strand
GGTTAGCGTGGGAGAGGTTAGCGACAAAGAGGTTAGCATGGGTGAGGTTAGCGAGGGTGAGGTTAGCGTCAAAGAGGTTAGCGTGGGTGAGGTTAGCGTCAAAGAGGTTAGCGTGGGTGAGGTTAGCGAGGGTGAGGTGAGCGAGGGTGAGGTTAGCGTGGGTGAGGTTAGCGTGGGTGAGGTTAGCGTCGATGAGGTTAGCGTCAAAGAGGTTAGCGTATTCAAGGTTAGCGTCAAAGAGGTTAGCGTGGGTGAGGTTAGCGAGGGTGAGAAAATTCCCAACAATATTAAGAAAACCAAAAACCCCAACACAATCACTGTAACCAATGAGGCGTAATAATAAATCTCTATCCTCTAGGTTGCCATTATCATCAGGCTTACCACAGGGATAAAATACCAACCTCTCCTTTAACTCCAAATCTTCCTCTAAATCAGAATCCTCCTTAGACTTGTCATAATGACTTAACTCCAACAACAGAATCATGACATTCAAGCCAGTATAAACATCCACCTGCCGCACACCTAAATACTTTTCTTTTGCAGGTGATTGCCGCTTAAGTTGCTTCATTTTCCACATAGGCAACATTTTATCTTCATCATCAATAAACTCTCCATCCGCCCACCGGTAATAAAAATCCTCCAAACGCTTAAATAATGCTATGGGTTTAAATTCACTGCTTTGTTTCAACAAACCCATTAAATACTCCACAATTTCACCAGTTAAAGCACCATATCCCAGTAAATCATAGATTTCCTTAGCAAAACTATCATTATCTACTATAAATATTTTACGTTTAGGCTTGGATTCAGTCCATTCTTCCATAGCATCTTTTAAACGTTTAGCACATAAAAACTCACTAAAACTTTTATGATAAAACTCAACTGCTCCTCCTTTATCACCCGCAGCAGGTTTGAGATAAAAAGCACATAAAGCATTCCTTAAAGCCTTTTCCCCTTTTTTCGCCCTGATTTGCTGTATTATTTCCGCCCCAGAAGAATCACCTTCCTTTAGACGAGTTTCGATGGTATTTACTTTTGCATACTCTCCTCCCGATTGCACCACACATAACCCAGCCTCTGTGAGAATACGATGGATACCAAAATCAAATTCATCTTGTTCTAATCCCACAACTTCTGCACTTAATTCTCCCCTTTGTTCCTTTAATACCCAATCTAAAGACTTTTCATAAATAGATATTTTTGCTTGAGAATCTCCTAAATCATCAAAATCTTCCTGTCTAATTTCACCATCTCGGTGCATCGCTGCTAGTAAATAAAGCAATAAAGGTTCTCTTGCCAACTCCTCTTTTACTTCTTTAGGACAATTATCTGCACGAAGAAATGCTCTAAAAGCCTGAGTTTTCTCCTCTGCTATATTTGAATCTACATCCACAACCCTTTGCCAATTAGCTAACCATTCCTCTTGGAGATGATCATTCATTATTTCTAGCTTCATTCTCTCTAAATTAGAAGGCAAATAACTAATCCCTTGTAAAGCTAAAGGGCGGCCTGTAATAATCACTCGATGGCCTGTTTGTGATTTTTGGAATTTCTCCTGAAAAATTCCTACCTGTTTAATAAAATTCTCGATCCCGCCATTAACTCTACCCTCCATTCGCAATTCATCAAAGCCATCCAAAATAAATAAATATTGAGTATTGTTATCCGTTAACCATCGAGAGTCGGTAGTAAAACCCCAATTATTGAGAGTATTAGTGAGGATTTGCTCAAAACCACGATCGAAATCTATAATATCTCTAAGTTTAATCAGGATTGGTATCAAGATAGGATGTAATTCACGCCTCACCCGATGGGCAATCATTTTACAAAAGACACTTTTCCCCCGCCCTGGGCCACCTTGAATAAAGATTACTCTATCTTTTTGATTAGAATCTAAAAGCATTTCCATTACTTTATCTTCTAAAATAAATGCTTTTTTCCCTTTAATTTCTTTGCCATTAGCATCTAAAGGAGTAGCTTCTAGGGAAACATAAATCTCTTGTAAAGTGAATTTTTCTTTGAAAATGGTTTCTTGAGGTAAAGGTTGAATTTGTGTTTCTAAGTAAGAATTTATCTCGTCATATTTTTCATCAATAGCTTGGATATTCAAGCCAGATTTATCTATTAATGGTTGAATAATTTCCCCATTGTTAAAGCGTTTTGCAAAAAGATGTTTGTTAGTATTGATTGCTATTCTCTGAGTAAAAATTTCAGCTTGGGATTCTTCAAATCCTTTTTCCTTTAACCACAAAGTGAAAATCTTATTATAATCTTCTGCCAATTGGGAAACATGGAAATTAGATAAGATATCCTTGATTTCTCTATCATCTATGACTTTAAAATCTTTTGTCTTTAAATCCTCTATTTTTCCTTTCAATTCTGAAGAAATATTTCCCTTCTTTGCTTGCAACAAATCTAGATGATTACTCAATTTAGCTACTTCTTGAAAGCTATCCAAATATCCTATTTGGCTAATAATTGTTATCCTTTCTGAGATGCTTAGTTTAGATGCTTGATTTTCAATAAACTTTCCAGCCTTGTCAATTAAAGAGAAAATCTCTTTATGATTTATCACAAAGTCAACCAAAGGCAACATTAATAACATAGTAATCCTATTTTTTATCAAATAATTATTGAATATTCCTAATTAAATATTCCTAATTAAATATTAGATTAAAGCATCATAAACCATAAATCAAAACAATCAAAAAAGGAGTCAAAAAACTAAACAAAAAAGTCAAAGGTGCCCCCGCCTTAGTAAAATCCAAAAAACGATAACCACCCGCACTATAAACCATAGTATTAGTTTGATAACCAATAGGAGTCATAAAACTATTAGAAGCAGCAAAAGTCACCGCACACATAAAAGCAAAAGGATTAAAACTAAGAAATTCTGCCACCTTTACCGCAATAGGAATCATTAATACCACCGAGGCATTATTAGAGAGGATTTCTGTTAGTAAAGCCGTAATTACATAGAAAAACATTAAAATCCAATACCCTGATAAATTCCCTCCAACTGCCACCAAATTATCCGCCAAAAATTGAGTTGCCCCAGATTTATCCATAGCAATTCCCAGAGGAATTAGCCCAGCTAAGAGGAAAATCACATCCCAACGCACTGCCCCATAAATTTCACCAGGTTTGAGACAACCAGTTAAAACCATTAACACTATCCCTGCCAATGCTGTTACTAAAATAGGTTTAATCCCTAATGCTGCAATTATGACTACCCCAGAAATTATTGCCAAAGAAATCCATGCTTTATCTTGTCTTAAAGTCTCTAAATCTCGCAATTCTAATACTAAAAGTTCCCTAGTAGTTTGCAAACCAATAAAGCTTTGTTTTGGTCCTTGAACTAACAATAAATCCCCAAAACGTAAACGTACTTTTCCTAATCTATCTCTAACTAATTCTTGACCTCTTTTAATAGCTAAAACCGTAACATTGTAACGTTGTCGAAAGCGTAAATCTTTTAAAGTAGAACCAATTAAACGTGAATTAGAAAGGATTAAAACCTCTGCAATTTTTTCTTCTCCCGAACTTAATTCTGCTTCAATTTTGCCAAATTTTTCATCAGCTAAAATGTTAACTCCTTTTTCATCTTTAATTTTTAATAACTCATCTTTGCTGCCTCTTACTAACAGAATATCTCCTGCTGATAGAGTTTTATCTCCCAAAGGTTGGGGAAAATGATTACCATTATTGATGATTTCTAGCACGTCTAAATCGAATTTCCGTTGAATTTCACTTTGACGTAAAGTTAATCCAATTACACTAGAAGTTGGAGTAATTACCATCTCTGTTACATAGTCTTTTAAATTATATTCATCAGTGACAATATCCCCTAGATTTCCTTGTCTTTTTGGTAATAATTTAGGGGCAATAAATGCTAGATAAATTAACCCAATAAAGAAGATAATAAGGCCTACAGTTGTGAATTGAAATAAGCTAAATTCTTGATAACCTAATTTATTAGAAACGTTACTTGCTAAGATATTTGTTGAGGTGCCAATGACGGTTATTATTCCTCCTAAAATGCTGACATAAGAGAGAGGAATTAACATTTTAGAAGTAGAAATTCCTTGTTTTTTACACCAATCTTCGATGATAGGTAAGAAGACAGCTACCACTGCGGTATTATTAATAAATGCACTAATAGGCCCAACAATTATTCCCATTACTATCATTTGTTGAGTAGTATTTTTGCCACCCCATTTTAATAGCCAATCTCTTACTATTTGGAGAATTCCTGTGCGTGTTATTCCCGCGCTTAGGATAAACATTGCCATCACTGTAATGGTTGCTGGATTGCCAAATCCTGATATTCCTTCTTCTGGAGTTACTAATCCAAACAACATTAATATAATAGTAATCATTAAGGCTGTGGTATCAACTGGGAGTAATTCTGTAACAAATAAAACTAATGCTAAAACTAAAATGCTTAATGCTATAAAAATATTCATTATATTAATTTTTTTGAGCTAATTATTGATGCAATAAACTAGAACTTTCTGTCTATTGTATCATTATTTTTTTTGTTAATTTCTAGTTTAATAATTAAGAGAAAAAGTAGTTAGAAATTGAGAATTAGATAATTAATTATTAATATTTTTTTGAGGAAATACTAATATCTATTTCAGTTTTTCTATGTCAATTTTTCCTAAAAGATAAATTTTCAGTCAGATAGTAGAAACCTCTTTTGATTTCCGACTTCTGACTTCCTCATTCTAGATTTAATTCACTATTTTCCTGGCTTTAACTCTTCTAAAATTGTGAAACTAACATGATTAATGGCTAATTCTCCAATAGATACCTTATCTTTATTCAGAGGTAATCCTTCACTTTTTAGGGTTTCAAAAGGAATTCCCTTTGCCATTTCCGCATGATACCAACAAAGTCCCATGAAAAATCGCGTTGGATAAGGACCACCTTCAAACATATCATCGGGATTGGATTCCATTGGTAACCATCCTCGCCCCGGAATATAAAATTCCATCCAAACATGATTAAAATCTGGTACCATAGGAATGTTTTTCTTTAAAGGATCGGCAGGACACTTATACCTTCCTACGGTTCGACATGCAATTTCATTTAGTCTTGATATCGCTAATAATACTCCTAAATATTCTCCACATGAGCCTACTCCTCTTCTTAAGACTATATCTGGAGTGTCGATTTGGGGTTTAATACCATAGGCAAGTTTGTCATAAACATAATTACGAATAGAATACATTTTCCTGAGAAGGTTAGTTTCTTTATCTCCTGCTTCCTCAGCGGCACGAAGAATGATTTCGGTGTGCATTGCTAAATTATCATCGTCTACTAAATACTTATGTTTGTATTCCACAGGTAATTCTGGTAATTCTTGACAATGACGAGGGGTGAGTTGGTATTTAATACTCCATACTTCTAAAATCGCTTTCCAGCCAAAAATAAAGCGATCGTCTGATTTAAGTCTATCAATCTTAAATACGGCTACCCGTTGCCCATCTTGGATTTCTTCAGTAAAAGGAAGCCCAATGGGTTCTACTTTTACCACTTTTTGACGATCGGTTTCTGCGGGTAAGGCAATCCGCCATTCTAATTCTTTTAATTCTACAGGATCTAGGGGAGAAATTTCTTCTATATAGGACATTTCTACGAGGTAGCCATTGGATAAAGCGTATTCTTTGTCTCTGTTGTAGTAATAATAAAGGGGATGAATAAAAGTTAAATCTCGATATTGTAATTCAAAATTAGGTTCTGCATTAGGATTATCCCTAATATAAGGTTCTCTATCTGCATATGATATATATAAAGTTTCTGCTTTAGTTTCTGGATCAATATGAAAAGCTATTCCTGTAGGAGAGGGGAAAGGGGTTAAGACACTAAAAATTTTCCTCCCTGTAGCCCTATCTAAACAAAAAACTGTTTGCTCAAGTTTGTCACAAAGCCAGATTTCTTCTCCTTTGACGGTAATATTTTCCATCCCAATACCGGGGCAAGGGTGACGGGTAATTTCTTTAGCAGTTTCTCTGTTGTAAATGATAATATCCCTAGTTTTATAACAAGTGACGAAAACTGTATTTTCCCAAACCGCAACTCCATTAACAGAATAGGAGAGTCTGACAAATAATTCCGGATTCAATTCTGGTGCATCTAAAGAACAAAAATAAACACTTTCTTCGGCAGTAAACCATAAGGTATTATCTACAATAGCTAAATCTGTGCCTCCCACAAAATCTCCCCAGCGATTGGTGTTAATAATTTTGGTATTGCCTGTGGTAGGATTAATTTGGAAAAGATAACCTGTGGTGGGATCGATGGCATAAAGACTATTATTATGAAAAGCGATACCATGAATAGAATATGCTGCTAATGGTCGAATTGTACCAAAATCTGATTTAGTGGGTTTTTTGTTAACAGAGATTGGGGTATTATCTTCATTAATCATAATATTTCTGCAAATATCTTAAAATTTCAATTATTTTGCTGTAAATGATTACTTTAGCAAAATTTTTATCAAAATAAATGCTCGAAATGAACTTTAGAATAGTACTTTAGACTGGGATGCTAATAGTCTGGAGAGATGGTAATAGCAAGAAAGTCTGTCATGATTTAGCAGGGTTAATGTTACAAATGGTTGATCTTATAAGTAATAACTCATAAATTACAAGTCATAAATCATAATTCATAACTTAAAACTATGTAATAATACTTGTTTTAAAAATTTATCTAAACCTTAATTTTCCATGAGATTACGGAAGAGTAATTACAGAATAATCAGAATTTGTTTAAATTTTTGTGAAGTTTTGGAAATCTTACGAAATCTCATTAATAAGGCTCGTATAATTATAAAAGAGTTCCTTAGAAATTGCTTAATTTAAGATTATGACAAAATTAAATGTTTTAGATAAGGTTGCAATGGCATCATTAACTGCTGTGATCACATTAACTCCATTTCAACCAAAGCCAAGCGTTGCTAATCCTGTGCAAGAGAAGTCTTTACATAACACAGAACATTCTGTTGATTTAGTAACTGACAAGGAGGATGCTAATAACCATGATATTGGCGAAACTCTTGATAACTGCTCTCAAGATTCCCCAGAATGCTCTCAAGATACGATTAAAATGTCTGACAAAATGATGAAAATGTCTAAGGAAATGTCGGAAGAAGTTACGAAAATGTCTAAAATGAGTTTTCAGGGCATATCTTATGGCGTATCCGGGGCTTTAGTCGTTTTCTATTTTGCTGTTATTGGTTTTAGATTGAAGAGGTTAGGTAAAGGTAGTCAGAATGGTGATAACCCCAAGGATTTATGAGGAGTTTTGGAGAGAATCTTTTCTTTTCTAGGAAAGACTATTACTGCGTCTAGGCGTGGTTTTTTTTGTAATAATAACTTTTCTCTTATTCTTGCCTATCTCCTGATTTTTATTGGTATTTCTCTTAAGGGGATGGAATTAATTGGAATTTTTATTGGTATTTCTTATGTTTTTTAGTTTTTAGATAATTTTTAATGATAATTAAGTTTAATTTCCTGGTACTTTCGTTTGTTATTTAACAGGTTACAAAAGAAGTATTTAATTCTCTTTATCTCAAGTAAATTAAGGGTTTTGGGGTTTTGTTTTGGATTTTTTGCCGATTTTTTGGTACTAATGTACTGTTTCCTCACTTTTGGTGTGTCGATAAGAAATATGAGGGTGATTTATATCTTTGTCATGAGAAATAATTCTTTGTAAGTCTTGTTGGTATTGGGTTTGATGGGGGTTGGTTTTCTGCCTGATTTTTGTATCATCAACTTCGACGCATGAAGCAAAATCCCTGTAATGTTGATTTTTCGTTGAGGTGCGTCGATACTATACCAGGAGTGGATTTGAGGGTTGTTTTTTTGGGATTTTTGGGGTAGAATTAGTGCATAAAGTGTTTGACCGTCGATTGGGGTATCTCAAACCCTTACTACATAAAGCCTCTGGAAGTGAACTCTTTACAAACCTTTTCCCTTTACAAGGGATGGAAACCAGATTTGAACTGGGATTGCAAGGAAAAGTTGTGGGTGCTTTACAAACCTTTTCCCTTTACAAGGGATGGAAACTCCATCCTTTATCTCTAGGGATGAGACTTTTTCCCCGAAATCTTTACAAACCTTTTCCCTTTACAAGGGATGGAAACAAATCTCGTAAGCGCTTATGTCGGTAGATTGCGACGTGACTTTACAAACCTTTTCCCTTTACAAGGGATGGAAACTTTTAATGCAGGCATACAACGCTCATCGTTAAACTGCTTTACAAACCTTTTCCCTTTACAAGGGATGGAAACAGTATTTGAGAGTTATTTCTTTGTTAGTAATTAGGAATTGTGGGAGAATGGGAGAGTGGGGGAATGGGAGAATAGGAAGGGTTATTAAAGATATAGAGTATTTAAAAACATTTCCCTTGATAAGCGATCGAGCCAGTTATGTAGTTAGATAAATATTAATTACATTACAAAACCATTTCCCTGTAAAGGGATAAAAAACTCCCCAAAAAAGAGGATATTGAGGAGAAGATAAATAATTAAATCGAAACAAATAAACAGATATTGCCAATTAAGATTGAGAATTCAACCATTGAATTAAATCATTCTGAGAATTCCAATCCAATAAAGCCAAAGCTAATTCCCGTAACTTAGGAAAAGATAAACCTTTAATTTGTTCTTCTAACTCAGGATTAATGCTTCCTAAACGGTGATTTAACATATTTATAACTAAAGAAGCATCTTGAATTCTTACTTCTTCTTGAGCTTCCTGTACTATACTTTGGTAAACTACAGATTCCTTCATAATTTCCTCCCTAAATAAAGCTTTAATAAAATCGTTATCATGCCTAATTCCAGCTAATAATTGAACACAAGCTGATATACTAGACTGCATAGCCTTATCTTTAATTGTATCCACTTTGTCACTAACTTGTGCTAACAAATTCCTTGGTTGAGTGCTTTTAGCCAAAGCAGCTAAAGGTAACAACCCCCCATTATCTAAAAACAATTCAGGATTCATTTCCCACATTCTGATAACTTGATAACGATGAATCGTATTTTCCTCTCGAAATTCATCGATAAATACTAGTTCATAAGAGGTTTCTTTTAAGAAAATAACTACCTGAGTTATCTTATAATTATACTTTTTTCGCAATCTCACCCAATAATCTAACATTATTAAAGGCATTGGAGGATCAGAATAAGGTAAAGTTTGGAATTCCAAATGGAGAATCTGATTACCTATTTTCATAAAAACTAAGCCATCAGTTGTGATTGGTTCAATACTTAATTCAGTTTTTAAGATAGTTAACTCCTCATCTTCTGTAGCATTTACCAACCATTTAGCGAAATCATAGGGAAATTGTTCTACCAAATACTTGAGGATATTATCATAACTCATAACTTTTCCATCTTAAACATTTAACTAGCATAATTATATTATTATATTTTTTTTAGTAAAAAGTATTATTTATTATTTATTATTTATTATTTATGACTTCCTGCTTCTTACTTAAAAAATCTTCCCATGATAAAATAAGTAAAGCATTAATAATAGCAGCAGCAACAGAAGAACCACCCTTGCGCCCTTTCACACAAATTTTGGAAACAGAATCAACCTTTGCCAAAGCTTCCTTAGACTCCACCACATTAACAAAACCCACAGGCGCGCCAATAATCAAAGGCGGTTTCAGAGGAGGATTTTCACTTAACAACTTACACAATGCCAATAATCCTGTAGGAGCATTACCAAACACATAAATACTTTGAGGATATCGTTCAAAACAATGTAAAATTCCAGTTTCTGTTAGAGTTTTATTAGGAAGAGGGGTAGAAACTTCTTGGACAGCAGTAATTATAGGATTATTAAAAGTTTTACCCACGAGAGAAGATATCCCTTGTTTTACCATACTCACATCGGTAATAATAGGGATTTTTGCCTGTAAAGATTCTCTTCCCACTTTGATAGCATTAGGAGTAAAACTTAATAAATTCAGGAATTCAAAATCTGCTGTAGCATGAATCACCCGACGAGTAATGGCATATTCTTCAGGATTCAAATTATGCTTTCCTACTTCTGCATCGATAATAGCAAAACTTTCCTCAACAATTGGATGATTTAAACTGCTCATATGATTTTGCTTTATATAGTGGTTAGTGGTAGATATTTCAGTCAGAGATGGGAGAATGGGGAGAAGAGGAGAAGAGGGAATGGAAGACTTGGGAGATAAATATTGATTGATTATAGTAAATTTAGGGTATTGAAACTCTATCATTAATTTTGCTAAAATCCAGATGAGGATTTTCTATCAAAATTCGATTACTGGATATTCAGGTTTGCGAGTATAATTGATCATATTTTCAAAATAGCGTAATTCCGCTTTCTTAATAGTGAGAATAGGCGGTTCAACTTCTAAATTTTGATCGTTTAACTCTTCTAAAAGTTGAGCTAACTGTGACTTATCTAAATCAGAAGGGATTTCATTAAAGTAGCCTAATGTCACATGGGCGGTAAAATCATATTGTTGTTCAATACCTAGTGAAATAATCTGAGGATTTTGGTAAATACAACGACGTAAAATCATCAAACTTTCGTAAGCCTTCTCCTCTTTAGGTACTAAACAAACCACAATTGCTCTCGGAAAAATCGATAAACCCAATAATTGTAATTGAATAGGTTGCTTATTTAAATCTTCTTTTTGATATTGTTGGAAACTTTCAGCAATACTTTGGCATAAATCCATTTCAAATTGAGGGTTATTTGCCACAGCATTGACATAATTATTTTCCCAGATTAAATCAGCCACAGTTAGATGGAAACTAGCAGCAGGCAAATCCGCCAATAAATTTCCTTGTGAATTAGCTTGAAGTTTTTCGACTAATTGGGCTTGAGAAGAGTTAAGATAAGTGTAGAATGAATCATTTTCACTGTTATCTTGCCAAGGTGGGTTAATAATTGAACAACCAGGAAAAGATACAGGTTTACCATCTTCAAATTTGGCAGACTTTTGGATATTTTGAAGTTGAGAAGGATAATTTCTGGGTAGCGTCATTTGGGCTACACGATTAACATAATTTTGATAAGTATCGTCCAATTTTTTACCTCCAAGGATTGATTAATTTATGCCAGTTTACTTTTTTTGGGGAGAAGATGATTTTAATTTAATCCAAGCCGCAAAACAATTACAAAAGGATATTGTTGATACTGATTGGATGGATTTTAATTTCCATCGATTTTCTTGCTATCAAACGGATTTTACCATCGAAGGGTTAAGTCAGATAATGACTCCTCCTTTTGGGATGCCTGGGCGTTTGGTTTGGATAGAGGAAAGCAGTATCGCTACTAATTCTTCCCAAGATTTATTCTCGGAATTAAGTCGCACTTTGCCTGCAATTCCCCCTGAGAATCATCTTCTTTTTACTTCTAGCAAAAAACCTGATGCCAGACTTAAATCTACTAAGTTGTTGAAGAAATATGCTCAATTTAAAGAATTTTTTTTGATTAAACCTTGGGATACTGATGCTATTTTAAAACAAATTAAAGATATGGCTTCTAGTTTTGGGCTTAAGTTAACTCCAAAGGCAACTCAAGTTTTGGCTGATTGTGTGGGTAACAACACTAGGCAGTTATGGAATGAGTTAGAAAAGTTAAGTATTTATCATCAAACTAGGGATAAACCTCTAGATGATTCTCTGGTTTCGACTTTAGTAAATTCTACAACTTCTAATACTTTACATCTGGCTGAGGCAATTTCTCAGGGGAAGTCAGAGGCGGCTTTGGATTTGTTGGTTAAGCTGGTTAATCAAAATCAACCTCCTTTAAAAATTGTTGCTACTTTGGTAAGTCAATTTCGGATGCTAGCTATTATTAGGTTATATGTAGAATCGGGTGAACAAGATGATAAGGTTATTGCTGAGGCTGCTTCGGTGAATAATTTTAAACGAATTTATTTTTTACGTAAGCAAGTAAAGTCTTTATCTTCTCAACAGCTTTTGAATACTTTACCTATTCTTTTGGATTTAGAATGTAATCTTAAAAGTGGTATGGAGGCTTTATCTAGTTTGGAAGTAAAAATAATTGAGTTATGTCGTTTATTTTCTTAGGTTTTAATCTACTTTAAGTTTAATTTTCTTTGATTTTTATTAATTCTCTGTTTATATCTCACTTTATATCGAAATATGGATAATCAAAATACAAATTCAACGCCAAATTCTTTTCCAAATTCTGCTCTAGATTGTAGCGATTCTCCTCAAAATACTGCTGAAAAACGAGATTGGCAGGCTTATTATAATGAAACTGGCAATCGCCCTCCTCGTAAAACCATCTTAACGGCTTTAAATTCTTTCTCTCAACCAGGAAAAGCGGTGGATTTAGGCTGTGGTGTCGGGAGAGATACAGTGGAAATTCTTCGGCGAAATTGGCAGGTTTTGGCTATTGATAAACAACCAGAGGCAATTGCTGGTTTGCTGGCGCGTGATAATATTAATCGTGAATTGTTAACTACCCAAGTCATGAGTTTTGAAGAGTTACAACTTCCTCAAGGGGTGGATTTGATTAATGCTAGTTTTTCCTTGTCTTTTTGCCATAAAGATGCTTGGAATAATCTCTGGGAAACTATCACTAATGCTATCTCCATTGGAGGGAGATTTTCAGGGAATTTATTTGGGGATAGGGATTCTTGGCGAGATTCTGGTATGATTCATTGTTTGAGTCGGGAAGAAATGGAATCTTGTCTCAAGCCTTACGAAATAGAGTTATTTGAAGAAGAAGAAAATTTTGGGAAAACTCCTTTAGGAGAAGAGAGGTATTGGCATATTTTCCATGTTGTGGCTAGAAAAAAAGCAGAGTAATTATCCTAAATCTTGTTTTTAAAACACCTTTATGAGGTAGATAAAGGAGATGAGGAAAAATGCTGGGAATAAGGAGGATTATTTTAAAGGG
>JANQIW010000024.1 GCA_028281945.1 Prochloraceae cyanobacterium PL24a_bin.78 | reverse complement strand
AAAAATAATCATCAGATCAATAAACAATTTTTTTGTATTTTAGTACCATATGTATCTAGTTCAAAATAAGAAAAAATACTTAAATCTTCGCTTTTTAGATCAACTTTTCTTTATATGATATATGAGTATTAAATTTTTTAGGAAATATTCTATAGTTTGGTGTCAAAGCCTGATAGGATAACGGTTGTTAATTAAAGTGTAAGTGCGAGGAGTAAAAATGACTATTCAATGGCAACAAGCCTTAGAAGTAGGCAAATATATAGTTACCCAACGTTTGATGGGGAAAAAGCGTTTTCCTTTGGTTTTAATGCTGGAACCGTTATTTCGCTGTAATTTGGCTTGCGCAGGATGTGGTAAAATTCAACATCCTAAAGAAATTTTAAAGCGTAATCTGACTCCTCAAGAGTGTTTCGCTGCGGTAGAAGAATGTGGCGCACCTGTAGTTTCTATTCCTGGTGGTGAACCCTTACTACACCCTCAGATTGATGAAATTGTTAAAGGATTAGTAGAAAGAAGAAAGTTTGTTTATTTATGTACTAATGGCTTATTATTAGAAAAAAGTTTACACAAGTTCAAACCTTCTCCTTATCTGACGTTTAGTGTTCATTTAGATGGGATGAAAGAGTTACACGATAAATGTGTTGATCGTGCTGGAGTTTTCGATATAGCGGTGCAAGCCATACGGATAGCTAAACAGAAAGGATTTCGAGTAGCAACCAATACTACCATATTTGAGGGAGCAGATCCTAAAGAAATGCAAAATTTCTTTGATTTTCTTAGTAATTTGGGGTTAGATGGAATGATGATTTCCCCTGGTTATAGTTATGAATGGGCACCAGATCAAGAAAATTTCCTAAAAAAACAACAAACTATTGCTTTATTTAAAGAAATTCTTGCCCCTTGGAAATCTGGTAAAAAACGCTGGAATTTCAATCACAATCCTTTGTTTTTGGATTTTTTGATGGGGGAAAAGGATTACGAATGTACTCCATGGGGTAGTCCAAGTTATAGTGTTTTAGGTTGGCAAAAGCCTTGTTATCTTCTCAATGAAGGGCATTTTTCTAGCTTTAAGGAGTTACTGGAAAAAACGGATTGGCAAAATTATGGAAAGGCAAGTGGTAATCCTAAATGTGCGGATTGTATGGTACATTGTGGTTATGAGCCTACAGCGGCTATAGATGCTTTAAAACCAGAAAATATGGCCCGCGCTGCTGGTAGTTTGGTTGGCTAGAAGGGGGAAGCAATATGGTTTTTCTTTAATAGTGATAGACATTGAGATGAGAATGGGGAGAATGGGAGGAATGGGAGGAATGGGGAGAATAAATTTTGGTTAATTATCCTAGATTTGGGATTTTTAACTCTATCATTATTAAAGATGAATTGATATAAGGATTTATTAGTTAAATAGGCATCAAGTATTTAGTCCAAAATTTGACCAGAATGAGTCTATAATTTTTAGAATAGTTGATAGTTAATGGTAGGATACTGTTAATTATCAACTATTAATTTTTTGTATTAAAAAACTCAAGGAAATGAGAAAAAATATTAGTTCTTTGGTTTGGTTTAAATCGTTTATTGTTATTGTTTTATTAATTGGAATCTATTTTCGTTTTACTAATTTAGATGGTAAGGTTTATTGGAACGATGAAGTCCATACTTCTTCTCGAGTTTCTGGGTATAATAGAACAGAATTTGTCAATTTAGCACCTACTGAAATTGTCAATTTTCAAGAGTTACAAAAGTTTCAAAGTTTAACACCTGAAAGGGATTTTGTGATATCAATCAAGGCTTTAGCTTCATCTGAACATTCTCCATTATATTATATCTTGGCAAGAATTTGGATGGAATTATTTGGAGATTCAATAATTGTTACTAGGGGTTTGGCAGCAATTATTAGTTTGTTTGCTTTTCCTTGTATTTATTGGTTAAGTATAGAATTATTTGCTTCTAGTTTGATTGGGGAATTGTCTATGGCTTTATTAGCTGTGTCTCCATTTCATCTGCTTTACGCCCAAGAAGCGAGGGAATATAGTCTATTAAGTGTTACTATTTTACTTTCTAGTGCGGCTTTTTTATGGGCTTGTAAATCTGAGGATAAAGCTAATAGGAATTCTTCAAAAGGTAGATGGTTTATTTATGCTGTGACTGTGGCTTTGACGTTGTATACCCATCCTTTGGGAGGATTGGTTATTTTTGGCTTTGGGGTTTATTTATTAGTAGTAGAAAAGTTTCGTTTTACCAAAAAACTTATTAATTATATTGTGGCTTCTTTGGGGGGTTTATTTGCTTTTTCTCCTTGGATTTATGTTTTTATTGTTAATGGGGATGGTATCGGTGGTTGGGTGGCAAGGGATATTTCTTTGATGACTTTATTTCAGAGATGGTGGCTCAATCTTTGTTCGATTTTTTTCGATTTACAAGTTGGTTATCAAGATAATTTATTTAATATTGAAACTGGCATGGATATGGCTTTAGGTTGGACAAATCCTGTGGTTTATTTGGGGATAATTGTTGCTATTTTGGTTGTCTTTTCTATCTTTTTATTTTGTTGTCAAGCAACCAATAATTCTAATTGGTTTATCTGGATAAGTTTGATTGGGATAACGGCTTTGGTATTAGGTTTACCTGATATAATTTCCGGTGGCCAACGCTCTACAGTTGGGAGATATATTATTGCTATTTATTTAGCAATTGAGTTAATGGTGGCTTATACTTTGGCTTATTTAATTAACTCTTTTTGGGGTAGAGGTATGGCTGCTTTTTTGATTTCTTTGGGGATTATTTGCTGTTTTAATATAACTCAAGCTGATACTTGGTGGAATAAATATAGTAGTTTTTACAATCATGAAGTTGCCGCTATTATTAATCAAGCATCTCAACCTCTTGTTATTAGTAATTCTCAACGTATAAGTCGATCGACTTCTCTTAGTTATTTAGTAAATCCAGATGTAAAACTATTATTAATGGAGGAAGATTTACCGACGATAAAAATTCCTGAAGGATTTGGTGAAGTGTTTGTATTTCGCCCTTATCAGGATTTAATTGACGTAATTAAAGAGAATAATTATAAAATAACAAAAATTCATAATTTAGGACATCTTTGGCGAGTTGAAAAATAATGATAGTTAATAGTTTACATCAATTGATTACTACTCCTACTAAGAAAAGATTGAGCAATCAATTAATATTTTTCCTATTTCTTAGTTTAACTTTCTCAGTATTGTATGGAGGAATGGCTTTAAAAATAGCTTTTAGTGGGGAATATGTTATCCAAGATGATGCGAGACAGCATGTTTTTTGGATGCAGCGTTTTTTGGATTCTGAATTATTTCCTAATGATATTATTGCTGACTTTTTCCAATCAGTTGCACCTTGGGGTTACACTAATTTTTATAAGTTGTTTTCTTTGGTGGGAATTCCTCCAATTTTTCTAAGTAAAATACTGCCAATAACTTTGGGATTTATTATTACTATTTATCTTTTTGCTGCCAGTATGGAAATTTTTCCAATCCCTGCTGCTGCCTTTATTACCACTTTAGTTTTTAATCAAAATCTTTGGAAAAGTGATGATTTGGGATCCGCAACTCCTCGTGCTTTTGGTTATTGTCTTTTTATCATTTTTTTGTATTATTTTTTGACACTTTATAAGGAAAATGAATTGACAATTACTAAGGCAATTTTTACTTGGTTATGTTTAGCTTCTCTGGGTTTGTTTTATCCTCATTATATTTTTATCGCTACTGGTTTAATTATTTTTCGATCAATTTACTGGGAAAAAGGTAGAATCAAAATTACTAAAAATAGTCGAGATTATTGGTTTATTGGTATTAGTTTATTTATCGTATTTATAGTGTTGTTACCTTATGCTTTGAAAGTATCAGAATTCGATCCCACAATATCAGCAACTCAAGCAAAACAATTACCTGAATTTTTAAATGGCAGGGCAGCTTTTTTTCATGATAATAGTTGGACTTTTTGGCTAAATGGCGATCGAACTGGTATTTTTCCTAAGAGTATTTTAACCCCAATTACTTTTGTAGCAGGCTTACTATTACCTTTTTTTCTAAAGTTTTCCTCAGGATTTTCTTTAAGTCAAAATATCAATTCTAAAATTAAAGTATTACTGCAAATGCTAATAGTATGCGTTAGTATGTTTTTCATCGCCCATGCCGTAATTTTTACCCTACATCTTCCCAATCGTTATACTCATTATTTCTTTAAAATCATCTTAGCAATTACCACGGGAATCGCCATAATTTTGATGTTAGATTCTATTTTAAAGTGGGCATTATCTCAAGATAAAAATCAATTTACTACCACAAATAAATCCAATAAATTAATCAAACCAATCCTAGGATTACTATTAACCATAATAATTTTAACCCCAGTTATTTTATATCCTTTGACTTGGAAATTTTTCCCCAATTCTAACTACATAGTTGGAGAAAATCAATCTTTGTATACTTATTTAAAACAACAACCAAAAGATATTGTCATTGCTTCAATTTCTCCAGGAATAGACAATTTGCCTTCATTTTCTCAACGCTCAATTTTTGTAGGTTGGGAATATGCTATCCCCTATAAAGTTGGTTATTATAAAATAATTAGTCAAAGGGCAATAGATTTAATTTATGCTCAATATAGTCTAGAATTAAATAGCTTAAAAGATTTTATTAATCAAAATAAAGTAGATTTTTGGATGATTAATTCCACGGCATTTACCCCCGAATATCTTAAATCTATTTCTTGGTTAAGACAGTGGAAAAATATATTTGAAGAGATTCTTCCTAATCTAGAAAATGGCAATACTCCAGCTATAATTGCTACCATAAAAACTTGTTCTGTTTTTCAAGAAAATGATTTAATCTTGCTAGATACAAACTGCATTTTAAATCTAGAAAATTCAATAATTAAAACTAAATAACTGACATACTAATCAATTCCTTATCCTCAATAAATTCAACAGCAAAAAAGAATTAAAACATGGAATTTATACAGAAGTTTTTAACCACACCCAATACCAAAAAATCCCATCTCATTTTCTGGTTTACCCTTAGTATGACATTTGCCACAATTTATGGCATTCAGGCAATAATACCGGGATTAAATAATCAATATATGATATTTGATGATGGTAGGGCCCATATATTTTGGATGGATAGATTTATGGATCCAGAATTATTTCCTAATGATTTAATTGCCGATTATTTTCAATCAGTTTCTCCCCTAGGTTTTACCGCCTTATATAAAGTATTTGCCACCCTTGGAATCCAACCAATTTTATTAAGTAAAATCCTCCCTTTCTTCTTAGGATTAATAGCAACAGCTTACTGTTTTGGAGTCTGTTTTTATCTATTACCAGTGCCTGCATTGGGATTTTTTGGTTGCTTATTATTTAATCAAAGTTTTTGGTTAGATAGCACTTTAATTTCAGGATTAGCAAAAGCTTTTGTCTATCCCTTATTTATGGCTTTTTTATATTATTTGTTGAAGAAATCCCTTTATGGAATTGCTATAAGTATTGCCCTTTTAGGCTTGTTTTATATCCCATCTATGCTAGTTGCAGCTGGAATGTTAACTATTAAATTACTAATAAATCCCAAAAAAAACTATTTAGTTGCTGGAGTAGGATTAGGAGTTAGCCTAATAATTATTGCCCCATATTTATTGCCATCAACTTCAGAATTTGGCTCCCTAATAACTAGGGAAGAAGCTAGAAGTATGGCCGAATTTTATTCAGGAGGAAGGGCACGTTTTTTTTACGACAATAATCCAGTAAAATTTTGGTTGCAAGGCTCCCGTAGTGGCATTAGATTATCCTTAAATCCCGCTAGTGTAACCTTGGGATTATTACTACCTATAATGTTGCAATTTCCGAGGGTTTTTCCCTTAGTAAAAGAAGTAAAAAAAGAAGTAGTTATCCTAGTAGAATTATTAATTTCTTCCTTAGGTTTATTTTTCATGGCCCATGCTTTTTTGTATCAACTACTTCACCCCAGTCGCTACACAATTCATAGCCTAAGAATTATCATGGCTATTGCCTCAGGAATTGTCTTAATTTTACTTTTAGATAGCCTTCTCCATGCTGCAAAAAAAATCCCCAAATTAATACCTTTAGGAATAACTTTTCTCTTAACCTTTGTAGTAATTTTCTACCCTAATTTATTTTGGAATAAAGATTACTTTCCTAAAAAAATTAATATAGTAGGATTGGAACCAAAATTGTATGAGTTTTTTCAACAGCAACCTAAAGATACTATGATTGCTTCTCTATCTTTTGAAGCCGATAACTTACCAACATTTACTAAACGTTCAGTTTTGATTGCAAAAGAACACGCCATCCCTTATCATTTAGATTATTACAATCAAATTCGTCAACGTGCTACTGATTTAATTTATGCTCAATATAGCCCTAATTTAGAGTTAGTTAGAGATTTTATTAAAACCTATAATATCCGTTATATTTTGCTAGATGAAAATGCTTTTACAAAAGAATATCTTGACAGGAATTTCTGGTTTCAACAATGGGATTTGTTAGCTGAAACAATTTCAATTAGTTTAGAAAAAAATACTCCAGCTTTAGTTAATACGAAAGAAAAATGTTCAGTTTATCAAAGTAATAATTTTATTGTCATCGATGCTTCATGTATATTAACTAATAATTGATTTGATTATCAATGTAAAAGAGTAGATTGCTTGTGAATAATCTTCTGTCTAAATAACCATTTACCACATTTATTTACCAAAGATTTTCATAATCATCCTGTTTTAAACGAGCATAACGAATTCGTAAAATTATTCCCAATGTAACTTGTTTCATTAACCAATAGGAAATAGTCAAAACAATAAAGATTATAAAAATAATTAATAAAGGACGTTTACTCGTCAAATCATTGATAGTATCGATGGCTAAAGTGTCTGGTTGTGTGATTAAATCCCAACTATTAAATCGTAAGAATCTTCCTATATAAACCCCAATAGCCGAAAGAGCATGAACTATTAATTCTCCCAAAAGAATAAATCTTCCAGAATTATTTTTCTTAAGATAAAAACCCTGATTAATTAAAGAAATAACATAAGCTTGAAAACCACTCAAAATCGCAAACAAATGCAAAGGAATAAAAATTAAGGTAATTACCCATGCAGAATATCCGGCACGAGTAGCCCTAATTAAGTGAATAATATCTGTAAGTAAATAGGGTGCATTTGGTAAAAAAGCAATAAAAACTATTAAACCAATCCACCATAAGAACGATCGAGATTTTTTATGCCATCGAAATAACCAAAAACTTAATACTAAAGGGATAAAAGCTAAAAAGAGATTCCAAATAATCCAGCCACTATGTCTATTGAATGCATCTAAAGCATTAGAAAGTATGTATTCCATAATCCATTTATCTTAAATCTTGTTAAATTAAATCAATTATAGCACGACAAAAATTTAGTTTTTTCTGATGCTGTGCTCTATAAATGGAGGAATTATTAATAAAAAACTCAAAAAAGATAGAAAAAAATTGTACTTTAAACTTCAATATCTTAGATAACAATCTAGATTATAAAATCTCATTTATCCCACATCAATTATTAATTATTAACACCATTAGTAGAAATTAACTTGTTAAAACGACTTAAAGCAATAAGGGGGAAATATTGACGATAAAGATGGTATTTAAGATAGAAATGACAGGGAAAACCAGTTCCAGTAAATTCTAATTCATCCCAAGTGCCATCATCTTTTTGAGTTGTAATTAAAAAATTAACCCCATTACAAATAGCCTTCATTACTATCTCTTTTCCTAAAACAAAACTAGCATCAATTAAACCAATTAAAGCCCAAGCAGTTTGAGAAGCAGTGCTTATTCCTTTACCTTTAAGAGTAGAATCATTATAACTGTGACAAGTTTCACCCCAACCCCCATCAGAATTCTGACATTCAATTAACCAAGTTACACCTTGAGATATACCTTCAGAAATAGTCTTCTTGTCATGAGGCGCGATGGCAGCTAAAGCAGAAAGTACTCCACTTGTACCATAAATATAATTCACCCCCCAACGACCAAACCAACTACCATCTTCTTCTTGTTGACTTTCCAAGTATGCCAATGCTTTTTCAACACGACGAGTATCCATAGAAAGATCACAAACCCCCAACATTTCCAATACCCTTGCCGTCACATCTGCGGTATTTGGATCAATAGTTGCCTTCAAATCCGAATAAGGAAGTTCATTTAACCAACGAGAATTATTATCTATATCAAAAGCAGCCCAACCGCCATCAACACATTGCATCGTCTCCATCCAATCAACACAACGAATCATGGCTTGTCGTTTCAAATCCTCATCAGGCAATTTCAAACCATCCAATGCCATTATTACCACGGCAGAATCATCCAAATCAGGATAAAAACGATTATCAAATTCAAAAGCCCAACCTCCAGGTTTACCCTGTGGATTTTTCACTTGCCAATCCCCATAATCGAGAATTTGCTGCTCTAATATCCATTCTCCCCCACGCACCAAAATTGGATCATCTGCTGGCAATCCAGATTCTCTTAGAGCGCGTAAACACCACGCCGTATCCCATACAGGAGATACACACGCTTGAGTGCAATAACTATCTTCACTTTCAATGCCAAAATTATCAATGGCTTTAAAGCCTCTTTTCACGATAGGATCGGCATAATTGTAATTTAATGTCCGCAAAGCTAACAGAGAATTTAACATGGCGGGAATAATTCCACCCCAATCTCCACTAACTTCTTGCCTTTCTATCAGCCATTTTTCAGCTGCACGTAGACCTTCTTCTCTAAAAGGAACTAGATTTATATTTTCTGAAATTTTAAATATATCATCTAAACCAATAAACACATCACTGATATCATTGTTTCGAGGTAGTTCATACTTAATATTTTCAATATTTTCTACATACAATTCATCTAAAGTGATACCTGGTTTAGTCACAAAAACAGGTTTTTTATCACAAACTATAATTAATGGCACAGTGCTACTTCTTGCCCAACTAGACATAGAATAAATATTAAAAGGAAATTCATGAGGAAATAACATAATCCAAGGAGGAATAGAAGGAATTCCTCGCCATTGATAACAACCAATTAATGCTAAATGAATTTTAGTAAAAATTCGAGTTTTAGTTATACCACCTTTTTGAATAATAAATTTACGTGCTTTAATTAATTTAGGATGATTATATTTTATTCCTAAAAGTTTTAAAGCCATATAAGCTTCCACAGATGTACTTAAATCTCCCCCATCTCCATAAAATAATTCCCAACCACCATGAGATGCTTGTTTAGAAAATAAATAATTAATCACTTTTTCCCAATGAGGAGTATTCGTGATCTGCCAAATTTTATGTAAAAGAACCATTTCTGCGGTTATGGTGACATTTGATTCTAATTCTGCCATCCAATAACCTTGTGGGTATTGAATCGATTGTAAATATTTTTGACTTGCTGCGATGGTTGATTGGAGTTGCTGTGTTATTTGCTGTTTTAAAGGTATTTCACCTTGGCTATTTTTATCTTGAGTTTGCATAATTGGTTTTGTAATTCTTAATACTTAAGGTTTTAATTAATGTATAATAATCAAATAATAATAGCAATGAAAAATTCTTAAAAATTATCTTCAATTTTTTTTATAATTTAAAGTATATCAATCCCAATAAAATGCTAATAAAAGATCAAATCAAACTAATTATTTACGATCATATTCAGGAGGTGATTTTGCAATGGATATCATAGAATCTTATCGTAATATCATTCAATCTTTTTTGAGTAACTATGCTTCTATCCCAATTTCTAATGGTACAATTGATTGTTATACAGCTTTTTATATAAAACAAGATCATTATCAAGTAATTAATATAGGATGGGATGGGTATAGAAGAGTTTATGGTTGTGTTTTACATCTACATATTATAGGAAAAAAAATTGGATTCAACAAAATATGACGGAAGTAAGAATTGCTCAAGAGCTTATCAAATTAGGAGTTGCAAGGGAAGATATTATTTTGGGTTTTATTCATCCTAGTATGAGAGAATATACAGAATATGGCGTTGTCTAAATATAAAAATTTTAGATTATAATATATTGATTAAATACTGCGAAGTAAAGCTCTAATTTTTATCTATGAAAAAACTTATTAAAATTAAAAGATAATTCAGGGCATTTCTTACTTGCAGCTTGATTCTTGAAATTTGTTTGAAAGATAAAAACCCAGTTTTAATCACTCAATTTACTTTTAACTAATTCTTGAACCTTCTTCCCATCAGCTTTGCCTTTGAGTTTTTGCATAGCAGGACCCATTACTTTCCCCATATCTTTACTTGAACTAGCCCCAACTTCCGCAATAATTTCATCTATTACCGCTGCAATTTCCGAATCATCAAGCTGTTTTGGCAAATATTCTTCGATTATAGCCAACTCTTGTGACTCTTTGTCTGCTAAATCATCTCTTCCTGCTTTACTATATTGTTCAATAGAATCACGACGTTGCTTAGCCTGTTTAGTCAACAACTCCATTTCTTCAGCTTCATTAAGAGAATCTCTCCCTTTCCCTCGCAATTCAGATTCCTTTTCAATCAAAACCTTCTTAATACTGCGAACTGTTTCCAGACGGATTTTATCCTTAGACTTCATTGCCGCCTTAATATCTTCACTAATTTTATCTTTTAAACTCATCTTCTATTTATAACTCCAAATAATTTCATTGAATTTGAATAATAAAATAGGTAACTCTCTAAATCTAGAAAACAATTTATATAGCAATATTTTTGCTTAATATCTTTATGCATTCATTTTTACAATAGCAATTATTGGATAAATCAGGAAATAATATAGGTAAATAGTATCATAATAAAGATTCATTATTCTAATAATACTTTAAAATGAAGTGAAATATTTTAATTTTAAAGTTTAAATTCAAAATAATCAAGTGTTAAAATTATTCCACAGAAACACCAAAAGTCTTTTGCAATTCTTCTAGATTTAGAGAAGTTCCTTCAATACATATGTTTTGTATCATAGCTCCATTCCAGACTACGCCATCAACCAAAGCACATAAAAGATTAGCATTAGTTAAATTAGCACCTCTTAAAATAGTCCCCAAAAGATTAGCCTCTTCTAGAATAGCATTACTAAGATCAGCACCAGATAAATTGGCATTAGTCAGATCAGCCTCATCCAAAATTGATCCTGTTAAACTAACCCCTCGTAAATCTGCACCTCTAAAATCCGCCCCACTCAAATTCAAATTACTTAAATTAGCACCAGCTAAAAAAGCACCAGCAAAACTAATTTCCTTGCCAATGATATCTAAAAAATTAGCTCCTCTTAAATCAGCATTGCGAAAATCTGTATAAGTTAAATTAGCACCTGTTAAATCGGCTCCTTTTAAATTAGCCCTCACATTAGCATCAGTTAAATTAGCACCTGTTAAATTAACCCCTGCTAAATTGGCCCCTGATAAATCTGCATCCCTTAAATTAGCACCAGATAAATCTGCACCGATTAAATTAACATAGGCGAGATTTTTAACTTTCCCTATGCGGATCATTTCTAAATTAAGGGAGTCAGTATTGCTCATTTTCTCGATACCTCCGGTAATGGGGATTTTGTTGCTTCCTCCAACCAAACATGGGGTAATTGACTTGGACGATTTGGCAATGTCATTAGTCCCATTTCTGTTAAACGGATCACTGTAGTCAATGATTCTATCATGGCAGGATCAAAACGAGTCCCTTTATATTCAAGACATTTCTCTAAAGCTTCTGTTAAATTTAAAGCTTGACGATTACCCCTTGTTTGAGTTAGTTCTTGGAAATATGCTACCAATCCAAGGATACGAGCTTCAATAGGTATTTCTTCCTCTTTTAAACCATCTGGTTTACCGCTACCATCCCAATGCTCTAGATGATGTTTGACAATTTTGGTTACTGGAGCTAATTCTGCCATACTATCTAATAACTGTGCACCTAAACCAGCGCGATCGTTCCAAAATGCTATACTAGCGTCATCTAATTGACTTTCGTCTAAAGTAAATACTTCATTAGGAGCCTCTGCCAAGCCAATCCTAAATAAGATACCAGCCAATCGTAATCTTCTTAATTTAACAGTAGGTAAATCCAAAATTTGCCCTAAAGTTTCTGATAAAGCTGCCACTTGAAGAGAAGCCACAGGATTAGCCTTATCTCTCTCATCAATTTTTTGAGCCATTCGGAGAAAAGCTTGTAATTTATTAGCCGTTAGATTGCGATTTAATCTTAAAGCTTGCCCTTCTAATTCCCTTAATTCCCTAGTTTGACGATTTACTGTCACAATTTGCTGTTGGCTGGTTTGTAAATAACTTAGAATGCGGTTAACTACCCCTGTTAAATCAACTGGTTTAGACACTTGTATGTGGTTAATTTTCTCCACCATTTCTTGGAGTCGATCAGCTAATGGTTGATCATAGACACTGAATTTTTTAATTAAGATTGGTGCTGTTTGTTCTACTAAAGCTCGATCGAATGTCCATAAGCCATAAAACTTTCTTTCTATATCTGTTGATGGTGTAGTATCTGCATGATATTCCTCCTCGGAAAGTTCACTACAAAGTAGCATTGCGGCATAACTAGGTGCTAAAATAACTAAATTCCATTCATTCACTAAAGCATCATCTTCTTTCAGATTAACTAAAGAAACATTATCCAATTTTCCTGTTTTGTGATTAGCAAAACCACTATCAGGCACTGCTGCGATCGCTATTTCTTGGGAATATCCTGCTATTTGAAAATAACGTTCTGCTTCTTGTAAATACCATTTACCTTTTTGGAAAGTGACTAAGACAATTGGTTTTTCTTCTTCTAAGTGATTTTCGGTTTGTAAAATCTGATCTTCTAGGGCATGACATAGGGCGACAAGTGTATTTTTGAAATACACTCCAAAACTAGAAGGTAATTTACCTGCGGGTAGACTGTCTTTAAGTTGATTTAGTGTAGATTCTGGGTTCATTTGAAAATTGTGACTCTTCTCTCTATCTAACTATTTCATCCAATTTTAACATTTTTCCGTTGATCCTGTCACTAAAACATTTTTTTGCTTATAATTAAGCGATAAAGAATATTTTTGGAAACTATCTTGATTGGAGTATGTTAAAACCTATTATCATTTCCTCTTGCCTTGTAGCTAGTCTTAGTGTTACTGTTGTTTTTGAAGAAAAAGGGATGGCCCAAAATCCCCCAGCCGAGACATTTCAGCCAGGCTTTTGGCAACCAGTTGCAAGAGTAGATTTAAATCAACCTATTATTGTTAATTTAATTAATGAAACAGATTTAATTTTAGATTATGATTTAACAAACGCCATTGCGGAATCTGTTAGTATCTCCCCTAATAGTACCGCAACTATTGAAAATATTAAACCTTCTTTATATATTTTAATCTATCCTCAAGCTACTAATATCAATAGTTCTGAAATCAGTTTGAAATACAATGTAGAGGTTACCCCAAATAATACCATTAAGTTAAAAATCCAAAAAACTACCGATATTAACAATAGTCATCGTAGTTTTAATTTACATGAGACAGGGGCAATTTACTTATATTAATTTATAATAATTACCTATTTTGATTTAGTTAATTATTAGGTTGAATTTCCCTCTAAATCACAAAATTTAAAAGTATAATCAAAGTAAGTTAAATTCACTAATACATTCAATAAGTTGTAATCTTTATGCTAGGTAAATTCCAAAAAAGTAATCAAAGGATTGAAATCCAAGCATCGGCGAAATCCATTAGAAATAGTATGCTTTATCCTGAAAAGTTATCTCAATGGTTGTGGGTGGGAAAATTATCTCCAGGATTGCCAGAAAAACTCTCTGCCGGGTTAACTTTTACTACCCAAATTGGATTTGTTAATATCGAAAATGAAGTTGTTATCGCCACTGAAAATTGTCTACGTTTGTTATTGAGTCAAGGCATTGATGGTTATCAAGAATGGTTTTGGGGGGAAGGATGGATTCAATCTCGTTTGGAGGGTATCTCTTTTTTACCTCTAAATTTAGCCCAAACTATTTGTTTATATAGTCTAAGAGAATTCCTGAAAAATACCAACTCACCTATGGATAATTAATTTATAACTTGAATCCCTAAATGAATACCTAAAGTTGTTTTTCACTTAACCAAGCGATCGCACTGCGAATCCATTCTTCAGCTTTAGGATTTTTAAGTAATTGGCTATCTTGACTGAGGGCGGAGATAGCTTCTTCTATTTCTTCATTAGTATACCCTAATGCAACTAAAGTCATTTCTAAATCTTCTAAAATTGCATTTGCAGGAACTTTAGATGCAGGTGAAGAACCAACAGCCATATCTTTTCGCCATTGGGCTAATTTGGTTTTAAGTTCTAAAGCTATCCTTTCCGCGGTTTTTTTACCTACTCCGGGGGTTTTACACAAGCTACGGATATTGCTTCCTACTATGGCACCGACTAAATCTTCTAATCCTAATGTATCGATTAATGCCACGGCTAGTTGATTCCCTATGCCACTAACGCTAATTAGCTGACGGAATAAATCCCTTTCTGCTGATACGCCAAAGCCATAGAGTATGATAATATCTTCTCTGATTTGTTGGTGGGTGAATATTTTTATGGTTTCAGAATCATCCTGAGTTTTTAATTGTCTTCCTAAACGTGAGGTGATTTGGATTTCATATCCTATCTGATTTACTTCTAATATGAGAAATACTCTGCCATTACTGCTTTTGATTATATCTATTTTGTTACCTTTGAGGTAGTTAATCATTATTTCTTAGTTATAAAAAATATTTTTTCAATAATTCTATCTATTTGATTTATGTGTTTTATCTAGTATTAATCAGTTAGGATTTTTCCAGCCTTCAATTCCAGCAATGAAAATATTAACAGCAGGATGATTGATAACTTCTTTGAAAAACTCTATTCCTCCTCCTTTAACTGCACTAATAATTTTGGCTTTGAGGGTAGGATTATTTTCAATCTGCCTTACCGCTTTTGCGGCAACTTCCATTTCAGTTTCGGTAGGATAAGTTTGAGATAACTGATTTAACAGTTGTTGGATTTCGGCAGCAGCTTCACTTAGGTTAGGATGGGAAGCATTGTTATTTGTGATATTCCCTGTATAGTTTCCTCCTGCATTACCTCCTGCAAATTCAGAATTATTAACATTGCCTTGGTTGTTTCTCTCTGCGTAACCTCCTTCAAATTTCGCACCACTAAAATTGTTTTCTCGCTTTATTTCTGACATGGGTTGATATCCTACTCCATTAATATATATTGGACTATTTTTATTTTTCAAACCATCTCCTATTATACCGTAAAGTGTATTTATTTGCGTCTGAAGGTCTTTGATTTGGTTTTTATGTTCATCTATTTGGTTTTTATATTCATTTTGTTTAAAAGTTAAAAGATCTCTTGTTAGTCTTAATTCTGTATTTGCTATCTCTAATTTATTCTTTAATGCCATTATCTCATATGGATCACTTAAAAATTCTTCAATGGGCATCTTACCCATAACTACCATTCCATATTGTTCTAGAGTTTTTTCTACTAATTCTCGATCGCCATCAGGTGTATCGATAATCATTCTTAAAATCAAGCCATCTTGTTCGATTTTAACTTTGACATCTAAATCAGGATATTTAGTTTTGAGAATATGATGGAAGTAAGTCAAGATTGATGTGCCTGCTTCTCGGTATTCAGGAGGAAATTCGATCTGTCTAAGAATAGTTTTTTGAACTCTAATAATAGCTTCTTCAAAGAATATATTTGTAGGATTGGCAATTTTTTGAGCTACAAGAGTAAATTCACCTGAAGCAAAGTTTTTATTGGGATCTTTAGGTCTTCGCTCTTTGAATTTTCCTTCATTAATTTCTAGATAAATATAATCACAAATTATTTCATCAAATACAGTTTTATTATTAAGAATCCAAGATTGAATACATCCTCCAGTTAAATTAGCATTAGTGAGGTTGGCATTAATGAGGTTGACATTAGTGAGGTTGGCTTCAATGAGGTTGGCTTCAATGAGGTAGGCTTTACTGAGGTTGACATTAGTGAGGTTGGCTTCAATGAGGTTGGCATCACTGAGGTTGGCATCACTGAGGTTGGCATAACTGAGGTTGGCATTCCAGAGGTTGGCATTCCAGAGGTTGGCTTCAATGAGGTTGGCATCACTGAGGTTGGCATTCCAGAGGTTGGCATCACTGAGGTTGGCATTACTGAGGTTGGCATTACTGAGATCAATTTTTATATTTGGATTATTCTCTCTCCATTTATTCCAGATTTGAGAGCCTTGTTTTAAAATATTGAGTTGTTCTTTATCCGCCATATTTATTTTTTTATTTTTACTTCAACAGAGATTAATATTGAAAATTTATTATATTAATATACTAATATCTTTTTTAAACTGCAATTTTTGATTTAGAAGTAGTGATAGAATTCATAAAAAATCTAAAGGATTAGTTTTACCTTGCTCAAATTCCAATAATGCTTCATCTGCAAGCAGGGATAATTTATCCTCTGACTTATTAAATAAATACGTCCACAACCACTCATCTACTTGCAGGAATTCTGGAGAATCTTTATTTAACTTTTCTAAGGCATTTTTCCACTCTTGAATTGCCTTTTTAAGCTTTCCTTGATCTTTATATAATATTCCTCTATTCATTAAAATCAAGCCTTCACTATGATTATCAGATTCATTACTAGATTTTAAATTAGAATTTTTTTGATTAATATCTAAACTTTTTTGATCTTGTTTTAAAACCTCTTCAAAATTTCCCATTTAACTATCCTTTTTTCCTTAAACTTTAACTTTAATTCCTCTCGTCTGTTTTAAACAGGTGTTACTATTATATCATTTAATTCTAGACTCTTCTTCTTCTGAAAATTAGATATGATAACACCTCATTAACGTCAGTTTTTAAGAATTAAAGATTATTTCTTACTCCTTTGTAAAGTTTCTATCTTTCTCACAAACTCAGAAATCTCCTGAAAAGACTTTAAATGATAAACCATTTTCTCATCACTTATTTTGCTAACATAATCACGATACCTTGGAGTCATGCGCCGATGACATAACATAATCACCCGATAACTATTAAAACTACTCTTAAAAATAGGAGATTTTTCCGGCCAACCATCAGGATTTTTGAATAAACCCTCCACCATTCTTTTAGTAACCAAAGCAAAATGAATATACAAAGGCAAATCAATATACACTAAAGTATCCGCCATATCAAGCCTTTTCCATAAACTCTCAACACATCCAAACCCATCAATAATCCATTCATCGGATTTCAAAATCTCCTCATGTGCCGAAATATAATCCTCATACTCAACCTCCAAGCCACCAGTTTGAAACTGAATCTTATCCAAAATATGAAGAGGTAGATTCGTAATCATTGCCAGCTTTTTACTAAGAGTAGACTTTCCCCCACCAGAATTTCCGAAAACAGCAACCTTTTTCATCAACCAATTCCCTTTAAAATAAAAAAACAACGTATTAATTAATAATTACTATTATAATACGATGAAGTAACTTTAGGGGATATTCTAGTTATAATAAAAAGCTTATTAATAAAGTAAATTAAAGAAAATGAACAACAAAACAAGAGAATTTAAAGTCATTATACAACAAGATGAAGATGGATATTATGTAGGGGAAATACCTCAACTTCCTGCTTGTTATTCCCAAGGAAAAACCATGGATGAATTGATAAGAAATCTCAAAGAAGTAATAGAAATTTCCTTAGAAGAAGAGACTGTAAAAATAGATTGTAAAAATAGATAGATAGAGGGAAATAAATAATTAAAAACTAAGTATTAATAAGATATTATTTTAAGACTTTGATAATAAACATTTTAGATTTAATCTTCAAATTAATCACGATAGACAAATACAAACTTTGATTACTAAACAATCAATCAAAACCTAAATTTCAAAATACTACGAGATGCCAGAGAGAGAATAAAATCATAGCATCAGGAGTATTTAAACATGAAACAACATCGAAAATCACTTAACCTTTGGTGCAATCAAAGCAGTAGATTCAACATTTTTCATCAAAGTAGCATTAAGAGAATTATCTTTTTTCTCAGCAATTACTGGTAAAGCTTCTCTTACTTTAGTAGCCACTTCAACAGTTTTCAAATCATAAGTATTAGTAGCCAACTTAGGATATAAACCGATAGCAATAATAGGAATCAACAAACAAACAGTAACGAATATTTCTCTTGGTTTAGCATCAGCTTGGAAACCATCAATTTTCAAATTAGAATTAGGATTGCCGTAGAATACAACTCTCAACATAGAAAGCAAATAAATAGGAGTCAAAATCAAACCAACAGCAGTCAAGAAAATCACTACAACTCTGAAAATTGAACTATAAACATCACTAGTTACAACCCCAAGAAAGATAGTTAATTCACTTACAAAACCACTCATTCCAGGTAATGCTAAAGAAGCCATAGAAACAGCAGTAAACAAGGCAAAGATTGTAGGCATTTGTTTCGCCAAACCACCCATTTCATCCATCATTAAAGTATGAGTGCGAGATTTTGTGCTACCGCAAAGGAAGAATAAACCAGCTGCAATCAATCCATGGGAAATCATTTGCAATACAGCACCATTCATTCCTAACTCAGTGAATGAAGCGATACCAATTAAAACAAAACCCATATGAGAAATAGAAGAATATGCCAGTCTGCGTTTTAAATGTGTTTGTCCGAAAGCTGCAAAAGCACCGTAAATAATATTAACTGCACCTAAAGCTACCAATAAAGGAGCGAATTTAATATGGGCATCAGGTAGTAATTCTACATTCATTCTGATAATTCCATAGCCACCCATTTTCAAAAGTACACCTGCCAAAATCATAGAAACAGGTGAAGATGCTTCACTATGAGCGTCAGGCAACCAAGTATGGAGAGGAAAAACTGGTAATTTAACCGCAAAAGCGATTAAAAATCCTACATAGGCAAATACTTCTAAAGCTAAAGGATAATTTTTCATCCCTAACTCAGCTATATCAAAAGTGACATTATCTCCGTAGAAAGCTAAACCTAAACCAGCAGCAAGAATAAAGATAGAAGCTAAAGCAGTATAAAGAATAAATTTAGTAGCAGCATAGAGGCGTTTTTCTCCACCCCAGATAGATATAAGGATATAAACAGGAACTAATTCGATTTCCCACATTAAGAAGAAAAGTAGTAAATCTTTAGCAACAAAAACTCCTATTTGTGCACTAGATAATACCAAGATTAAGAAATAGAAGAGTTTCGGCTTTTTTGCCACACCCCAAGAAGCCACAATAGATAAAACAGTGATTAAACCTGATAAAACAACTAAAGGCATTGACAAACCATCAACGCCTACTGCCCAATTTAATCCTAATTGTGGTATCCAAGGATAACTTTCGATTAATTGTAATTCAGTATTTTGGAAATCGTATTTTTCCCAAAAGGTGTAAATCATTAAAGCGAAGTCAGCTAAAGCAACGGAAAGGGCATACCAACGAATTGTTTTACCTTCTTTGTCTGAAATTACGGGAATAGCTAGAGAGGCGATTAAAGGTAAAAGGATAATTGCCGTTAGCCAAGGAATCTGTGTACTAATCATAGTTGATAAGAATTTATACTCATTGGACATTTCTGATTATATTAACTTTTGTAAATTTTGGCAACTATTTTTTTACATTTTTTTTAAAAGATTTTTGGGGATCATTTGTCCCAATATTTTCAACCATCTAAGAAATTTTTTAGCTTTAGTGAGGTTAACTTTACGATCGTCATCACTTCATCAAGCAAAAAGATAATAAAAATGTCTATAAGCAAAAAAAATCAAGGATTAAACTTAATTAAACCCCTTCAATAGAAATATTTATACTTAAGTATAATTACTCATGCAAAATCTCTAATTAATTTCATACACAAGTTATTTAATCTCGATGCTAATGTTTAAAAATAATTATTATACAATTAATTGACCTATGTTTAGCAAAAATAAAAGAAAAAACTTGTGCAATTTCGTTAGTTTATTTGATCTTAAATGATAAGATATAACAATAAATTTTTGAAAATTATCCAAAAAGAATATGGAAACAACAGAAGATATTAATTTTATCATCCAAGAAATTGTTGCAGGCCTTGTCACCATCTCAGTCAATGACATTGTAGTTAGTGAAGCTGATACATTTGCCACTTTTACGGTTTCCTTAAGTAGTCCGAGCGATGAGATTGTTAGTGTGGATTTCAACACTTTTTTTGAAACCGCAGGGAGTAACGATTTTGAGTCTCAAAGCACAACAACCCTGATCTTCTCACAAGGTCAAACAACCCAAACGGTCAATATCACTTTAGATGAAGATACTATAGATGAAAATCCTGAGGTTTTTGGTTTAAATTTATCTAGTCCTTCTAATGCAATCCTAGCAGATGAATTTGCTTTTGCAACTATTATAGATAACGATAGTCCTCTTTTTGGAACGGCCAATATATTTGTAGAGGATATCATCGTAGATGAAACTGATGGGCAAGCTTTTTTCACTATAACGTTAGATAGAGGAATTAATGCTCCAGTTATTGTTAATTATACAACAGTAAATGGCACAGGAATAGCAGGGGAAGATTATATTCCTACTAATGGAAGTATCGTATTTGAGCCAAACCAAACCGCCCAAACTGTAGCCGTAGATTTAATTGATGATAGCATTTTTGAAGGAGTTGAAACTTTCGATCTCGTATTAAGTGCTCCGACTAATGCCAATATTCTAGATGGAAGAGCAATAGCTAGTATTGGTGCTAATGATCAAATCGGTGGTGGTTTGGTAGGAATCTCAGTTAATGACATTGTAGTTAGTGAAGCCGATACATTTGCTACCTTTACCGTTTCCTTGAGTAGTCCCAGTGACCAGATTGTTACTGTGGATTACAACACTTTTTTTGAAACCGCAGGAAGTAATGACATTGAGTCTCTAAGTTCTACCCTGATCTTTACACCAGGTCAAACAACCCAAACTGTCAATATAATTTTAAATGAAGATACCATAGATGAAAATCCTGAAGTTTTTGGTTTAAATTTATCTAGTCCTTCTAATGCAATACTGTTAGATCAATTTGTTTTTGCAACTATTATAGATAACGATAGTCCTCTTTTTGGAACAGCTAATATATCTGTAGCGGATATTATCATAGATGAAACAGAAGGACAAGCTTTTTTCACAATAACCTTAGATAGATCAGTTAATACACCAGTTACTGTTAATTATACAACAGCAAATGATACAGCAATAGCAGGACAAGATTATATCTCTGCCAATGGTACTATCTTATTTGAGCCAAATCAAACCGCCCAAACTATAGCAATAGATTTGGTAAATGATAGCATTTCTGAAGGAGTTGAAACTTTTGATCTCGTCTTAAGTGCTCCGACTAATGCCAATATTCTAGACGAAAGAGGAATAGCTACTATTGGTGCCAATGATCAACTAGGTGGTGGTTTGGTAGGAATCTCCATTAATGACATTGTGGTGAGTGAAGCCGATACATTTGCTACCTTTACCGTTTCCTTGAATAGTCCTAGTGACCAGATTGTTACTGTAGATTACAATACTTTTTTTGAAACCGCAGGGGGTAACGATTTTGAGTCTCAATTCACAACAACTCTGATCTTCATACCGGGTCAAACTACGGAAACGGTGAATATTGCTTTAAATGAAGATACCATAAGTGAAAATCCTGAAGTTTTTGGTTTAAATATATTTAGTCCTTCTAATGGTATACTTTTAGATGAATTTGCTTTTGCAACTATTGTAGACAACGATAGTCCTCTTTTTGGAACTGGTAATATATCAGTGGGAGATATAATTGTAGATGAAACTGATGGACAAGCTTTTTTCACCATAACCCTAGATCGAGCTATTAATACACCAGTTACTGTTAATTATACAACAGCAAATAGCACAGCAATAGCAGGACAAGATTATATCTCTGCCAATGGTACTATCTTATTTGAGCCAAATCAAACTGCCCAAACTGTCGCCGTAGATTTAATCAATGATACTCTTTCTGAAGGAGTTGAAACTTTCGATCTCGTCTTAAGTGCTCCGACTAATGCCAATATTCTAGACGAAAGAGGAATAGCTACTATTGGTGCCAATGATCAGCC
>JANQIW010000104.1 GCA_028281945.1 Prochloraceae cyanobacterium PL24a_bin.78 | reverse complement strand
TTAGATTCTCAAGGTCACGTAATCAGCACTTGGGCAGATGTATTAAACCGCGCTAACTTAGGATTTGAAGTAATGCACGAGCGTAACGCTCACAACTTCCCTCTAGATTTAGCAGCTGTAGAAGCACCTGCAATCAAGGGTTAATCAGTTAGGTATTGTTACCTTAAAAACTAAATAATTAAACAAAAGACGCTCTCCAATTCGGGGGGCGTTTTTTGCGTGTTGGAATATATAGAAACCTAATTTCGGTTTTCCTCATTGCTAATTACGGTGA
Source organism: Prochloraceae cyanobacterium PL24a_bin.78 (assembly GCA_028281945.1). Classification (GTDB taxonomy): domain Bacteria; phylum Cyanobacteriota; class Cyanobacteriia; order Cyanobacteriales; family JANQIW01; genus JANQIW01. Next base: position 18,987 of record JANQIW010000104.1, on the reverse strand, counting down.
ATTTCTACTAGAGTTTTTATAGTAAGTTTACAAAAGTTAATTGAAATTTTCATAAAACTTGGCAAATAGAGACCATAATTATAAATCTCATAATGGCATTAGCTTACAACACCCATAGATTAAATTTAAGAATGAAGATGATATGAAACTTGATACTATTGATAATCAAACTATTGACCGTATTATTGAAATGGCATGGGAGGATCGAACTCCTTTTCATGCAATTGAGTTTCAGTTCGGTCTTAAAGAGAAAGATGTTATTGCACTCATGCGACGTACTCTTACCATTAAAAGCTTCAAAATGTGGCGCAAGCGGGTAACTGGCCGTAAAACTAAGCATTCCCTCCTAAGAGATTGTAAGTTAGCTCGTTTCAAATCTAAGAATCAAAAAGGCTAAATTTTCCTTTTGAGGGATAACTTTAGCCATACTCAATTAGTCAGAAATAGGGTTAATACCAAATCCGATGAATTAACTAATAATATTTATTAGCTTTTTTTATATTTTTTAATCATTGAGAGCATTCCTAAAATAATACTACTGCCAATAAAAGCTTTCATTCCATTAGGTTCAGATATCAGATTAGGTTCATCTGTGAAAACTAACCAACCCGCACCATCTAAACCTCCATCTCCTGCTTCAATGAAAACATCAATAAAATCACCTGTTTCTCCATCATAACGAAGTACATTATTAGTATTAAGACTGCTGACAAATAAATCACCATCAGGGCCAAAAACAGCCTGTACCGGCCCATCTAATTCTCCACCAGCATTATCTACAAATACATCTATGAGATCTCCTGTTTCGATATCGTAACGTTCTATGGTACTACTACCAAAATTGGCAACATATAAATTATCATCAGGGCCAAAAGTTAATGCACCGGGCACTGAACCTGGAGTTATTTCTGCGAATATTTCAATAAAATCACCTGTTTCTCCGTCATAAAGAATAATATTACTAGAAACTGCACCGCTTACATAAAAGTTATCATCTGGTCCAAATCTAACTCCAAATGGTGCTAATATTCCCCCACTCCCCGGAGTAACGAATTCATCAATAAATTCTCCTGTTTCTCCGTCATAAAGCAATACACTATTACTTGTTGCAATGCTTGTGCTACTCACATAAAGATTGTTATCAGGTCCAAAGGTTAAATCTTGAGGTATATCTAAGCCACCACTTCCTGATGTGACAAACTCATCAATAAATTCTCCTGTTTGCCCATCGTAACGTAAGACATTATCTGTGAAAATACTGTTAACATATAGGTTATCATCTGGTCCATATGTTAAGGCAACCGGGCCGTTTAATCCTCCACTTCCTGATGTCACAAAGGTATTGATGAATTCTCCTGTTTCTGCATCAAAGTTTAATACGGAATTGTTGTTAAAACTCCCTACTAGCAGGCTGGTGGCATTTGCTGCAATGCTAAGCATATTGAAGAGAATAGCTGTTAAAGTTATTTTGAGTGGGAATTTGTTAATAAGTTTCATAGTATTTTATTAGGAATTTTAATGATCTTTATTTTATACCTAAAGTCAAAAAATTGAATATAGTTTTTATAGGTGCTAAGATAAGAATTATAAAGTATTTTTATCGTAAAAAATCTAAGTTGTTCTTATAGAATAAACTAAAATATATCAAATAGTGATGGATTTTAGCCAACTAAATACTCGATCGAAATTACGGAAAATGGAGATATAGAGCAAAAATGTCAGATGAAAATTTTAAAAAATACCTAAAGGAAGCTCTAAAAATTTGGGATGAAAGAATTCGAGAATATGAAAAAGAAAGAAATCTTAGTGCCAATGTTACTGAGAAATTTAAACTTAAACAAAGAATTGAGGATTGTCTAAAAGAAATTAACAGAATAGAAGCACAAATAAATTCTCTAGAAGAAAAACAACCCTTCCAAGAAAATAATAATTTAAAAATTTTATTTAGAAAAGAATTAACAAATAATGATAAAAAAATAAAAAAAACTCAATGGCAATATTTAGAATCTCGCCCTCAATCTTGGAGAAAACAATTATATATTAAAGAAACAAGAATTAGAGCTTCGGTTATCTACTCAGATATGAAAGTCAATCAAGAAACACCAGAAGAAACCGCTGATAATTGGGATTTACCACTTGCTGCCATTGAAGAAATTATTGAATATTGTGAAAATAACCAAGAACTTTTAAAACAAGAAGCAAGGGAAGAAGGTAATTATTTAGAAGAAAGGGGGATTTCTCTTGAGCCTAAGACTACTAATGGATGAAGATTCCCAAGCAAAACCTCTAGTGAAATTGTTACGTGGTGCAGGCCATGATGTTAAAACCATAAATGAAATTTGTTTGAATGGTGAACCTGATTCAGTTGTTCTCGATTATGCTAAAAAAGAAAATCGTGTTTTATTTACTCACAATTGTCGAGATTTTCAAACTCTTCACTCAGAAAATCCTAACCATCCCGGAATCTTGGCAGTTTATAAAAATGATGATTATTCTCAAGATATGAGTCGAGGAGATATTGTTAAAGCAATTGCTAATCTTGAAGCTACTAATATATGTCTGGTTAATGAATTTATTCCCCTTAACCCATGGAACTATTGAATATGATGATTTATAATAATTTCTAAATTTGTTTTGATACACTATCTATAAAAACAAAAAATAAGTTAAAATATAGTTAAAAACGATTGGTTTTTATGTATCGATATTTTAATTAATAGAATAATAACTTGGAGATATAGAAATGTCAAAAGAAGAATATAAAAAAAAATTACAAAAAAAACTAGATATTGAGTACGAAAGACTTGGAGAATATGAAATAGAAGTATCTATCACAGCTAGTGCAATCAGTAAATTTGAACTTAAACAAAGGATTAATGAATGTCGAGAAGAAATTAATAAACTAGAAGCACAAATCAATTCTCTAGAAGACTATCAAAAAATTAGCCATAAAACTGAATCAAATCCAGAAGAAAAACAACCCTCTGCAAAAGACGAGACACTGGGAGTTTTATTTAAAAAAACGGTTGATGACTATTAAATTTTCAACCTCTCGTACAACTGAAGATAATCATAAATTATAACAAAACTAATCATAAAAGTTAAACTTAACTAGAGATTTTAAATAATTTTGGAAAATTTCTTTACCTAATGCTGAATACTTGAAACCTTTGATTTATCAAGCTTTGAAACAATTAAATCATAGAAAATAGAGATCAAAGATTATGATTTAACTAATAAAAGTTTAAAAGTACCATCCAGATTCTAATAATACCTAATATAATGGAATAAAGTGTAAAATGTTAATTAATAATGTCTGATACTAAGACAAAATATCGGCGTGGCTATCATCCCAATTCTCTAAAAAATCTTTCTCCCGGAGCTTGTTCTACAATGTATGACGAGAGGAAAAAGGCTAGAAATGTATCTATTACTGACACAGCTTGGGAAGCATTTAAGCAAAAAGCGAAAACCTATGGCATCTCAGCTTCAGAATTGATCGAGAGAATTGGGCGTGATATTATCTCCATCTCTGAAGATTCCTAAAAGATAAGGAGAACCCAAATCTAAGTCCAGACAAGTTTCTGGGCTTATATTATATTTTGCCGATGATAGATTTTCATTAGTGGATGGGGAGAATGGTTTTTTAAGAAAGGTTGATGGTGATGATGAGAATGGGAGAATGGGGAGAATGGGAGAATGGGAGATAAATTTTGGTTGATTATTCTAGATTGAGGATTTTGAGACTTTATCATTATTTTAGAAATTTTGGTATTAGAAATTTGGGATGTTTTGTAACTATCAAAAAATATTTTGTAATCTCGTTGACATCTTTCCTATTTATATGTAAAATATAAGAGCTATAAAAAAGCTTGGATTCAAGTATTGTAAAACTATCCAAGCAATATTTTCCCTTCGCTATTAATGCAAAGCGTATGGGAACAACAAAAAGCACAATAACTTTAACATAAAAACATTGATTTTGTAAAGTAATTATGTGAGTTTGTGCCTCTACTAATTAAAAAATCTAGGAGAAATGGCTATGAAAGCGGCATCTGTAGTAAAACTCAAATTTAAAAAACTGAAAGAAAAGGTTTATAAGTTAACCAATACTAAAAATACTAAGCAGTTAAAAAAATGGCTCAAAAATCATAAAAAGGCTCTGAATATTTCCCAAATAAGTAAGTTAACTAAAAAAGATCGATTACCTAATCTTAGATTTAGGTATAACTGGGAAGTTTTGGCTATTGCTATTTTCTTTCTTCTAAAGCGAATTGCTCATAAATTTAAATTCAAAGAGTGGTTTAAAAAATCAGAATTTTTAGTATTGCTGGAATATAATCTCCTAGATTCAAAGTTAAATGAGAATTATTTAGAGACATCTATTAAGGAAAGTAACTCTAATCAAGATTTAGAATACTTGTGGAAAAAGAGGGAAATATTTACCTTGAATAAAATTTTAGTAGAATGTAGTTAAATACAGATTGCTAACTAATCTAAGTAATCATAATTAATTATAGAAAGGGAATTCCCAACTATAATTTTAATCTTGATAATCTTGATCTTGATAATCTTAACTTTAATAGTGACTATCAAGGCATTCTAAAAGGTTATTTACCGATCTTCAGGGGAAGACAATATTTTACCATCATGAAACCAAATAATTCTACGGGCACGATCGCCCACTTCTTTATCGTGAGTAACCATCACTAAAGTAATACCAGCATTATTTAGCTCTTCAAAAATATTCATTACCTCTTCAGAAGTCTTAGAATCCAGAGCACCTGTAGGTTCATCCGCGAGAATTAATAAAGGTCGATTGACGATGGCACGGGCGATAGCCACCCTTTGCTGCTGCCCTCCGGATAACTGATTGGGCTTGTTGTAGATCCGATTTTCTAAACCAACTCTGGTTAAAGCTTCAATGGCTCGCTCTTTTTGTTCATCATCGGGCACATCAGCGTAAATCATAGGCAACATGACGTTTTCCAAAGCAGTAAGTTGAGGCAAAAGATGAAATTGTTGGAAAACAAAACCTATATTCAAATTGCGAATCCTTGCTAATTCTTTATCTTCTAATTGGGCAACATCTTCTCCATTAAGATAATAACTACCACTTGTGGCTCGATCTAAGCAACCAATAATATTCATAACTGTAGATTTTCCTGAACCGGAAGCCCCCATAATGGCGCAATACTCCCCTTCTACTATTTTCAATGTAATATCAGATAAAGCTATCACTTGGGTATTATCGCTACCGTAAATTTTGGAAATATTTTCTAAGGCAATAATGGTTTTTTTTTCCTTAGATGGTGACTGTTTTTCTTCTGAAGATGTCACCAAAAAATTATTATTCATGGTTAATTATTAATGGTTAATTGTTGATGATTAATGGTTAATTATTTTAATTAAAGCCTGCTAAATAAAATCAAAAGTTTGAGAACAGGAAAAATTAAAACTTATTGCTTGTTACTTATACCAAGAAAGTCTTTAACGATGATAGAGTTAAAAGTACCAAAAATTAGTGGATTCTCGACCTAAAACCTATCTCCCTTGTCCTCCTTGTCTCCCTTGTCCTCCTTGTCTCCTCCCCACCTAAGTCTATCTTACTTTTGGAAAATTGATATTATTACTTATTTTAGCTGCTTCTTAAGGCAACAATGGGATCGAGTTTAGCGGCTTCTTTGGCGGGCACAACTCCGAAAAATAGTCCGATTCCACCGGATACTCCTAATGCTAAAGCAACTGCTATACCTGATACCCCTGTATTTAAAGGCGTAGTTAAACTAATAACTATGACTCCACTAGCACCTATTAATGTTCCAATTAATCCTCCAGTTACTGATAGTATTATTGCCTCGATTAAGAATTGAATTAAAATATCTTGTTGACAAGCACCAACTGCTTTTCTAAGTCCAATTTCGCTAGTTCTAGCTTTAACAGACATTAGCATAATATTCATAATTCCAATGCCTGCCACCATTAAAGAAATACCTGCAATGGCAACTAAAGTAATAGTTAAACCGGTAGTTATTAAACCTGAAGTCTCTAAAAATTTCTTTTGAGAATGGATCACAAAATCATCTGTATCGGTAATTTTATGACGCAATCTTAATAAATTACTAACTTGAAATTCTGCTGCTCTTACACTTTTTTTATCTTTAGCAGAAAAGGCAATTACTGATACTTCCGTGCCAAAAGGAGATGTTTCCCCCACAATACGATTAGCCATGGTGGTAATGGGGATAAAAGCTGCTTCATCTTGATTACTTTCCATCAATGAGCCTTTTGGTTCCATAATTCCGACGACTTCAAAGCTAAGTCCTCTTATTCTCACTTGTTGCCCAAGAGGATTTTTTTCGCCAAATAATCTAAATGCTAATTGTGGTCCTAAAACTACCACTTCAGCACCTTTTTTCATATGGTTTTCGGTAATAAAAGAACCTTCTCCAACTTCAAAATTCCTTACTATTTTAAAATCAGGATTTGTTCCGACAATTGAGGCATTAATATTTTTATTGCTATAAGTGATTAATTCTTTTCTGCGAATCTGAGGGGCAACTGCTGATACTGAAGGCACTTGAGTTGCTATAGCATGGGCATCAGATAATACTAGGGTTTTGGGTTGCCCGGAAAATGCTCTTTTCACATTGCGATTGTCTGGGATTATATAAAGCATATTGGGTCCAAAAGATTCTAATTCAGTTTCTGCTAATCTTTGGGCACCTTGTCCTACTCCTACCATTGCAATCACTGAAGCATTGCCAATAATTAATCCAAATATGGTTAAGCTACTTTGAAGTTTATTTGCAAGGAGCATTTTTCCTGCTATCTTTATATATTTTAAGAGTTTCATGAGTTTTGACTTTGATTTATTTTTTTTATGATAAAATTTTTCTAATTTGTAATGGATATTGATCTATTAACTAAAAGTAAATATAAATTTTTTTTAGCTTCAAAGATGAATCTATATTAAATTTGCTCTATTTAAAGAAACAAGTTAAAACAATTATATCATATATTTTGGATAAAATTCCTAGTATTTTGCTCCTAAGTCTTTATTTAGCTCTTTTAATGAAAGTCATGGTTTAGTTTTAACAAAAGGAATATTAACTCCTAAAAGCAGAAGCCAGAATAAAAGAGGGTGAGAAAAGTTGATTAAAAATAATTCCCAAACTCTATTACTACTGTTCAAAATACTACTACTCAAAAATTTTTAGGAGTTAAAAGGTGAATAGATTACATAACTTTTGATAATTTTTTTAAAGGAAAGTTATTAACCAAAACTTATTAAGCAAAACGTCGATTTAATAATGGTTTGATTAAGAAAAAGGCAACCACATCAAAGCCAATCAAAATCAATAATGCCACCATAAAATTAACATTCCCCCAAGGGGCTTCTAATACTACACTACCTAATCCCCAATTTGAATTGAGATAAAGATGACGAATAGTTTCGATAGCATAAGTCAAAGGATTAATACTAGCTAAAAAAGATAACCAAGGTGCCATATATTTAATAGGTGCAAATGCTGTGCTGGCAAAAAGAAGAGGGAGATTTAAGATAAAGATGATAGCTAACATTTGGATATGGCCAGGAAGGGCAAAGGCTAATCCTAAGCTAAGGCAACTAAATCCTAAGACGATGAGGAAAATAATCAGGGAAATAGTACCTAATTCTATAATGCCTGGAAAACCTGCTCCCAATAAGGAACTAGCAATGAGAATAAATACTGCTTGAATCAAACTTTGGGCAACAATACAAATTGCTGAAGATAAAACAATGGAAAATCTTGATGCTAATGGGGCTACTAATAATCGGTTCAAAAATCCAAATTCTCGATCGAACATCACTGCTAAACCCCCGAAAAGTGCCCCACTCAAGGCGGTAAAGACAATCAAGCCTGCACTTAAAAATTGAAGATAATTATCACTTTGATCTAGAAATAAGTCCCCTGGTGCTCTTTGAAATGAAGCTCCAAAGAGGATTAACCACATAAGAGGTTGGATGATTCCTGTTATGATAGTAGATGGTCTACGCTTGAGTTGAATGAATTGACGGCGAGTTAAAGCAATAGTTTCTTGGATAAATTGCTCTTTAGTATTTTCTTGTGGATTTTTTATTGGTTTTTGTGGTTTATCTTCTAGATGAATTTGAGTTCTTTTTGGTATAGAAGAGCTTCCAATATCTATTCTAAGTGGTTCTAAATAATTACTATCACTTCCTGAAGTTGCTAACCATCTCTTTTTCCTAAAAGATTTAGAGATATAAATCGTATGAATAATTATACCGGGAATTAACCCACTAAAATACCCTACCATAGTACCGAACAACCAAATTAAAGCAATTTCTATTTTTCCTTGTTGGAATTCTTTTAATCCTGGGATAATTTTTACTAGTATTTCTAAATTCATTATTTTTTGCTGATTATTAATACTTACCTCTACAAATTTTAGGACATCTATTTCTTATTAGTTAATCTTTTTTTTGTTGATTTATTAAATATTTTTTTTAGCTAAATATCTCTTAACTTTGAATTAACTTACTAGCAATGGGCGGGTTTTGATAAAAATTAATTAATAATTGTTTTCAACAAGCTTGGTAAAATGAACTAAGATTCAGTTTAATTAATAATAATTATTATTTTTTTATTATGGTCAATTAATCTCAATTTATTGAATTTAGTTTTAAATAAGCAAATTAATATTTGCAAAAAATTATTTTTTATGATAGGATCTCTAGTCTGTGGATTTTAAAGTAGATCTCAGTGCCTAAAGAAGTTTGAGAGAGTAGAAGTTATAACTTTTTCAAAAATATTCAAAATTTCTACTAAAATTTTCTAAAATAATTAAGAAAGAATCTCAACAATTAGTAGAATAGATACCTAGTTAAAAAAGCTTAAAGGAGGAAATTTAAAGATGAAAAAAATCTCAAGACGCTTATTTGTAGGAGCAGGAGCCACTGGTGCAGTAGCAATTGCTAGTCAACTAAATGGGAATGGAGTAGCCAACGCTCAAAATGGACAAATTAACCTCTATTCTTCTCGCCATTACAACACAGATGATGAATTATACGACAACTTTAGCCGTATCACTGGTATTAAGGTAAATTTAATCGAAGGTAAAGCAGATGCTTTAATCCAAAGAATTAAAAGTGAAGGACGAAATTCTCAAGCAGATGTCTTAATGACAGTAGATGCAGGCCGTCTTTGGCGAGCAGATAGTGAAGGACTTTTTACTCCTGTAAATTCTCAAATTCTCAATGCGTCTATCCCAGCTAGTTTAAGACATCCTAATGGCCACTGGTTTGGTTTTAGTAAGCGTGCTCGGGTGATTATGTATAATAAAAATAAGGTAAATCCTTTTGAATTATCTACCTATGAAGATTTAGCTAATTCTAAGTGGAGAAATAAAATTGCTATTCGCTCTTCTAGCCATATTTACAATCAATCTCTTGTTGCTTCTTTGATTGAGGTTTATGGGGAAAAGGAAACTCTTAGATGGTGTCAAGGTTTTGTGCAAAATTTTGCTCGCCCTCCTCAAGGTAACGATCGTGCCCAAATCGAAGCTGCTGCTGCTGGTATTGCTGAAATTGCTATAGCTAATACTTATTACTTACCTCGCTATGCCAAATCTAATGAACAATCTAAGCTGGCAGTTTATGATCAAGTTAAAGTACATTTCCCTAACCAAAGAGACAGAGGTACCCATGTTAATATCACCGGTGCTGGCTTGGTGAAAACTGCACCCAATAGAGAAGGAGGCATCAGATTTCTAGAATATTTAGCCAGCCCTTTTGCCCAAGCTTTCTTTGCCCAAGGAAATAATGAGTATCCTGTGGTTGAAGGTACTCCTGTAGATCCTATTGTTGCTAGTTTTGGATTATTCAAGGCTGATGATCTTAATGTTGCATCTTATGGGCCTAATTTACCTCTTGCAGTGAAAATTATGGATCAAGCTGGTTGGAGATAATTAGTTATAGATCATTGATATTTAGTTAACAATTAATTGGCAATTGAAACAAGATATAGCACCATAGTAAAAAAGTTAGAAGATATTTTTTTCTTTAAAGCTTTGTCTTTACTTAATTTACTAGTGAATTAATAATTTATTTATTAGTACAATTTTACAATTGTCAATTAGTCAAAAAATTTTTTTTGAAACTTTTTTCTTGAAAAAGTTGATCTTTTTTATAGATTTAGTGATACTATAAAATCATAACTCGGTTCTAATGGGAAGCAGCCATTAGAGGAAACAGGGAAATTTTGGTGCAAATCCAATGCTGTCCCGCAACTGTGATAAAACTTATTTTTTTGCTTTATCTAATAGTGACAATAGTTTTTAAGTCAGAATGCCTGCCGAGATAAATAATTTATATTCATTTCTGCGAGGTACAGATTAATGGTTAATGCAATTTTGTCTACTCAAAAATATAAAGATCTACTTTCCAACTTTTTTTTTATCTACTTTGATCCTGATTAAGTAATCTAAATTTAGTAATGTAGATACTTTACTTTAATTTACAAACTATTTAATTGTCAATATGCTTTACATGAACGAAGCTCGTCACTACAGTACATTAATTAGTCGCCTGCTTGTAATTCCTGTTATAGCTTACTATTCAAAAGAAGAAAATAATATTTTTTAGCAATTAAATCAGTTTATGTGAAAATATATTTTCATGGTATGGATTAAATAGTTGGAAATAATCTTGTATTTTCCATGAATCAATGTTTTCTATAAATTAAACAGCTAATCATTAGATTTTCTTCTACCGATTACTGATTGATAGAAAATTTTCTGTCAATAAAGATATAATTATTTGCTTTTTTTAGCATAGTACAGCACTAAATCTAATTATGTGAAGGAGTAAAAAGTGCGAATTTTCCATAAAAATTTTCTAATACTTCCAATAATAATGGTAGTTTTAGGTCATATTGGCAATAATAATGTTTTAGCTCAAACAATTCCCTCTAACTCTAATAAAAATACATTAGAGCAACTAGGTGATTATGCTAGAGAAGGTCGGAAGAAAACTAAACAACAAGTTACATCTGTTTTCCAATTACGAGATGTTTCCCCAAGAGATTGGGCTTATGAAGCCTTAAGAAGTTTAGTTGAACGTTATGGTTGTATCGAAGGTTATCCAAACCGCACTTTTAGAGGAAATCGTGCCTTAAGTCGATATGAATTTGCCGCAGGTTTAAATGCTTGTATGCAGCAACTAGAGCGTCTCATTGCCTCTAGTCAGTCAGTTTTACGTGAAGATATTCAAAGATTACAACGATTGCTTCGGGAATTTGAAGCAGAATTAGCGGCACTTGGAGCACGAGTAGACAATCTCGAAGGGCGAGTGGCTTTCTTAGAAGATAATCAATTTTCCACCACCACTAAGTTATTAGGAGAAGTAGTTTTCTTGGTATCTGGCATCGCTAATGGTGAAAATAATGGTGAAGATATTGATCAAATTACAACATTTGGGAATCGAGTGCGATTTGAATTAGAAACCAGCTTTACTGGAGAAGATTTACTCTTTACCCGACTATCCACTGGAAATATCCCTGATTTATCAGAAGAAGCAGGCACTCCTCAAGCAGGCTTTGAAGTCGCTCAACCAGATGATAATGATTTAGGCCTTGAGGTTTTATTCTACGAATTTCCTGTTGTTGAAGACTTTCGGGTTTGGTTTTTAGTAGCAGGAGGTGCAGCCGATGATTTCACAGATACCTTTAACGTTTTGGATGGAGATGGTAGCAGTGGCCCTGTATCGGGATTTGGTACTCGTAATCCTATTTATTTTCCAGTAGAAGATGCAGGGATTGGTTCACAATTGATATTAGGTGACTTTGAAATTAGTGCTGGATATTTAGCGGTAGAAGCAGCGGATCCTACCTCTGGTAGTGGTTTATTTAATGGCCCTTCTAGTGCGATCGGACAAGTAGGATACAAACCAACAGATGAATTTGGGGTTGCTTTTACTTATGTTCATACTTTTAACCAAGTAGATACAGGAACTGGTAGTAGTCTTTCTAACTTTCAATCATTTACGGAAGAGTTATTTGGGGAAGCTATTCCAGCTGTCAGTGATGCTTATGGTATAGAATTTAGCTGGAAAATAGCCGATCAATTCATTTTTGGAGGTTGGGGTGCATATACAATTGTTAGTACTTTAGATTCTTTGGGTGGACAAATTGAACAAGGAAGTTTAGATATTTTCAATTGGGCACTCACTTTTACTTTTCCTGATGCTTTGAAAGAAGGCAATCGGGCAGCTATTATTTTTGGTATGCCTCCTTCTGTGAGTGATTCTAGTGTTAATATCGGTGGTGTTGATGTGGAAGATGAAGATGCTTCTTTCCATATTGAGGCTTTTTATGAATATGGAATTAACGATAATATTGTTCTTACACCGGGAATTATTGTTGTGACTTCACCAGATTTCAATGATTCTAATTCTACTTTAGTGATTGGTACAATCCGTACTACTTTCACTTTCTAGTACATTAATTAAACTATAACTTAAAAAGAAAAATTAAAGTAGAGAATAAGGGAAATAATCCTTTGTTAACTCTACTTTATCTCTAATAGTTTTTTTATTTTTGCCATATCTATCTAGTTTAAATAGTTTAAGTTTTGCTTTCAACTGTAAATACTGTTGTCATACCTGCATGAAGATGATCGTTAACGTGACAATGATACATCCAAATACCGGGATCATCGGCAATCATATCTAATGTTTTAGCACTTGCAGGAAAAATTTCTGTAATATCAACCCGTTTACCATTTTCTACAAGAGTTTCTCCATGCCAATGGGGTGTATGAATGTCAACTTCTGTTCCGGTAGACAACATATACCAGCGAGAAGTTTGACCTTCGGCTATATTCATTCCCCTTAAATTGTCATACAGCAAACCGTTAATTCCGTGCATCAAATTACTTTCTACAAATTCATCATCATCGATTTCTACAGATTCATGGGTAAATCTTTCAATATTAGCGTCTAGATAGAGACTACTATTTTCATCAAAAACTGTAAATAAATTCACAAATTCTTGATCGATTCCCACAGGTTTTCCTGTTTTAGGATTGAGAGAGCCTTTTTTATAAACAATTAGACCACCAACTAAACCGGCATTTGTATCGGCAATTTCATCTACATGAGAGTGATAGGGCCAAATTATAGAGGTAGGATCATCAGTACTAGGTCCTGCTCTTTCGGGAACTGTCCAAGTATAAGTGTATGTGGTATTCGGTTTTACGGCATCATCTCTTTTATCTATGGATAAAGTTCCGTCATTATAAGGAGTTCCTTCATTAGCTTTGGTATAAAATACACCATGAGGGTGCATACTTAGGTCATATCTAGTTTCGTTAAGAAAATGAATGACAATGGTATCTCCTACTTCAGCACGAATAGTTGGCCCAAGAATGCCTAAATGTTCTTCTGATGTTCCTGGTTTACGAATTATTTTCATTTCACCAGTATCAGGGTTGATAACTTCATTGGCTCCGTCGATTATTGTTCCAAAATTTTCAGTATAAGATCGAAATACTGCTTTGGTATAAATCCTGCCAATACGCTCGTCTTCTTGTTCTAGAAAAACCAGTTGATCTTCATTAAAAGCCTTATCCGTCATGGGATTCATGGGATAGGATGGGGCGTAATCCCAAAGAATTTCTTCTGCTTTAATCCAGTATTCTCTAACTTGAGGGGGAAATTGGCTATTAGCAGGCATAACAAACCAAAGTATTGCTAAGGTTACACTTAAAGCAATACTAAACCAAGTCAAAAATTTTTTCTTCATCACTCTACAATAATTTGCTAAGTAATTAATTAATAAGGATTCTTATCTAGTTCTATTATCCTGTCTTGAGTTAAGATGAATTCTTAATAAATTTCGATCGAAATCCATTAACTAATATCATTTTTCTTGAATAGTGATAGAGATGCAGAGTGGGAGAATGGTTTTCTTGAGAATGGGAGAATGGGGAGAATGGGAGAATGGGGAGAATGGGGAGAATGGGAGAATGGGGAGATGGGGAGGAGTGGGAAGAGTGGGAAGAATGGAGAGATGGGGAAGAATGGGAGGAATTTAGTGTATCATCGATGTTTTTACTTTTTACTTAATCAAGGTTAATTATCCTAGATTTAAGATTTTTAAAGATATCATTATAATAGACAAAATAATAGACAAATTGGTATAAATTTAACTGTTTACCTTGATAGAAAATATTAATAATATTAAATCTAATAGAAAAAGTGATTTAAAAACTTAAGGAATAGAGTTAGTAAAAAAATCGAAAGTAGTTTTTTTAGTCACTAAATCTTCAATAAGATTTAAAAATATTGGAGAAACCTAAATTAAGAAAGCTTGATCTAATATTGTAGACAATAACTTAGAAGTAAAATAAGAAAAATTAGATTTATTGAAAAAAATAAGGTTATTCTCAGCAAAATTTAAGATGGTCTAGATTTAATGAAATAGTAAGAAAAAAAGTTTTTTTAATCAGGCTATAATTTAATTTCAAGAAGATTAGCCTAAACTAAATCTTCAAACATAAATTGTTATCGAAAAAAGAGGAAAATATCTGTGACTGATAATGCTACCTTAGAGCAAAAAAACTCATCCAATTCTATCAATTATGACATCGAATCAACAGTATTAGATCGCTATCAACAAGGAGCAAAACAACAGCAACCTAGCTTATGTTGCCCTACAGAATACGATGGTAAATACTTGGAAATAATCCCAGAAGAAATCAAAGAAAAAGATTATGGTTGTGGGGATCCAACACGTTATGTAGGAATAGGTGAAACGGTAGTAGATTTAGGTTCGGGTGTAGGAAAAAACTGCTATATATTAGCACAAAAAGTTGGTGCAGCGGGTAAAGTTATTGGCGTAGATTTTAACGATGAGATGCTCGCAGTAGCTCGGAAATATCAAGATGAAATGGCATCTAAATTAGGATATTACAATACTAAATTTGTAAAGGGAAAAATTCAAGATTTAAAATTGGATTTAGATCAATTAGAAACATGGTTAAAAAGTAATCCGATTAATTCTATTGAGCAATTAAGTGCATTAGATCAAAAATGTGAAGAATTACGACAAGTTGCTCCTTTAATACCTGATGATAGTGTAGATGTAGTAATTTCTAATTGCGTTCTTAATTTAGTACGTCCACAAGATAAAAAAGAGTTATTTCAAGAAATTTATCGAGTATTAAAACGAGGCGGAAAAGCAGTAATATCTGATATTGTTTGTGATGAAGATCCTACCCCAGAAATACTAAATAATCCTGAATTATGGAGCGGTTGTATTGCCGGAGCATTTCAGGAAGATATGTTTCTAAAAATGTTTGAAGATGCAGGATTTTATGGCATAGAAATTCTCAAACGAGAAGAAACACCATGGCACGTTATTGATGGAATCGAGTTTCGATCAATGACAATTCGTGCCTTTAAAGGAAAAGAAGGACCTTGTTTAGAAAGAAAACAATCTATTATTTATACTGGCCCTTGGAAACAAGTAATTGATGATGATGGCCATACTTATTGTCGTGGAGAAAGAATGGCAGTTTGTGATAAAACATATCAAATTTTAACCAATGAAAATGGTCCTTACTCTCCAGAAATTATTGGTGTTCCACCATATCAAGAAATTCCTCTAGCTGAAGCTACACAATATAATTGTAATGATAAAGCAATTCGCCATGCTCATGAAACTAAAAATGGTGTTTATACCAGAATTACTAACAATGTTAATGACGATTCCGAATGTTGTAGCCCTGGAGAATGTTGTTAAAATAAAAACTGTTTTGAGCTAAAAAAATAACAGCTATCGACCCAAAAAATAGGGAGCATTATTTTGTTTCCCTATATTTGTTTCAAAAAATAATATATAAAAAATTGATTATTAAAGGATTAAATTTATGATTCAATCTTTGAATTCACCTCAAGATATCAAGTTAGAAATTACCCCTTTTAAACAGAAGTTAAATAAGCCTTTTAACAAACAACAAATCTCCGTATTACAAATAAATTTAGGGAAGCGTTGTAACCTAGCTTGCACTCATTGTCATGTAGAAGCAGGACCCAAAAGAACAGAAGAATTATCCCCAGAAATAACTCAACAATTGGTTGAATTAATTAACCGTTTTCCTCAGATTAAAACAGTGGATTTAACAGGAGGAGCACCAGAGATGAATTATGGCTTTCAAGAGTTAGTAAAAGCTGCTCGCGATACCGGAAAAGAAGTCATAGTTCGTTCCAATT
Organism: Prochloraceae cyanobacterium PL24a_bin.78; assembly: GCA_028281945.1. Lineage (GTDB taxonomy): Bacteria > Cyanobacteriota > Cyanobacteriia > Cyanobacteriales > JANQIW01 > JANQIW01. Next base: position 2,711 of record JANQIW010000104.1, on the reverse strand, counting down.
TAACCATCTTTTTTGAGGCTGGTTTTGAATATTTACCAAAATATTTTGCCCAAAATAAATTAAGAGTAGTTGCTTCTCTTCCTTGCTATTTAGAAGATAATGTGGATAAGCAAAGAGGCTCTGGAGTATATAATGCTTCAATTAGAGCTATTCAAAGTTTAAATCACCTTGGTTATGGTAGTAATTCAGATTTAATCATCGACTTAGTTTATAATCCTTCTTTACCTACTGATACTAATTTTTCTCTAACACCAAATCAACAAAAATTAGAGCAAGATTATAAAACTTTCTTACAGAAAAATTTCGATATTAAATTTAATAATCTCTTTACTATTACGAATATTCCCATTGGGCGAACTAAAGATTATTTAAAACGTCGTAAACTTTACAATACTTATCTCAAATTTTTGGAAGAAAACTTTAATCCCCAAACAGTAAATAACTTAATGTGTCGTAATGAATTATCAATAGATTATCTTGGCAACGTTTATGATTGCGATTTTAATCAGATGGAAAATTTACCAGTTACCATGGAAAATGGAGAGAAATTGACATTAACACACTTGCTAACATTAGATAATCTTGATATAATAAAAGAAATAAAAACTGCGTCTTATTGTTATGGTTGTACAGCAGGTAGTGGTTCTAGTTGTGGTGGAGCTTTAATATAAAATAGTTAATATAAAGTTAATATAAAACAGTTAATTTGTATTAAATTGAAAATAAATTAAGACTAGATTAAAACTAGATTAAAAAGCAAAATATTAAGGTCAAATAGTGAAAACTAAGCAATCCAAATCTCAATATTCAAAAACAATTAATCGCAAAATTACTGGGACAAAGAATTTGCTAAAAAATCCTCGTTTTTGGGTGGGGATAGCTATAGTAATTATCTTAAGTCTATGTATATTTGGACCCTTAAAAGTTTTCTTTGATGGAGACTATTTAATAGAAAAAATTCGCTATTTACAACAATATCAATGTTGTGCCATTTTGGGCTTTGTAGGTATCTATGCTGCCCTAACTGTAATCGGCATTCCAGGCACCGTTTTAACAGTGGCAGGAGGAATAGTTTTTGGTTTATCTTGGGGTACTTTTTGGTCAGTTGTTGGGGCAACTATTGGGGCAATTGGAGCTTTTTGGGTTGCTCGTTTTCTTTTACACGATTTGATTGAGCACAAATTTGGCAAACATCCTGCCTTAAATAAATTTAAGATGGCTGTGAACGATCGACCTTTTCAATTTGTGTTGGCAGTGCGTTTTGCTCCTATTTCTCCTTTTAATGTGGTAAATTTTTTATTTGGTTTAACTCCTATTCATTGGATTCCTTATTCTCTAGGAACTTTTATTGGGATTATTCCTGGGACTCTTATTTATACTTGGCTAGGTGTTAGTGGCTTTGAAGCAGTTGAAGGTGGTGATCGTTTACCTTTCTTTATTGCTTTAGGATTTTTAGGATTGCTTTCGGTTATTCCACTGTTAGCTAGGAAAAAAAAACCTAAGTCAACTAATTAATTGTTATTGATAATATTCCTTTTCCTCATTAAAAATACAAATTTTATTCTGGTAAATAGTCAGGATTTAGGATATTTTCTAACGTAAAAGGGCATTGAGTTGGAAAAATATCGACGGGTAATTTAGTTTGAGTTGAAGCTTCTTGTCTGGCTAATTTATAAACTTGGTCAAATATTTCTATTAAATAATTTTTTAGACTTGGACTTTTTTTTAAATTCTTATTTATTCTTTTATGGTGTTCTACTATGGTGAATAACCAGCTATTTGTTATTCTTTTTGATTGAAATTTATACTTTAGTAAATGCACTAAAAGAATTATTAAATCACTTTTTAAAGATTTTTTATCCTTTCTAGTCATTTTTTATTTTATTTTTAATAAATAAATCATCTATTTTCCAATGCTCATCAAGATTATGATTGTCAGTTAAGATAGTTTTAGCAGACATTAATGGATTCATAGGGAAAGTTTCCATGGGTAAATCCGTTGCTATTTTTGCTAATTCTCTAGCTAGTTGATAGTATTCATCAAATATTTCCTCTAAATATTCTATTAAACTTGGGCTAAATTCTATGATGTCAATTATGTTAATTTGATATTTTCTAATCTTTGATAATTCCATGCCTGATAGGTTGCTTTGGTAATATTTGTATTTCAGTAATTCTGTTAATAAAAGCATTAAATTATTTTCAATATCTCTCTCTTCTTCTCTTCCTAAACCTTCTATTTCATCAATCACATTTTCCCAATCGATGGATTGAAATTTTCTTTCTTGCATCAATTTGGAAGTTTTTTTAATCCATTGATAAAAGTCTTTATCGTAAAGGTTTTTGAGGTTATTATCTTTAGTTATTGATTGATTAGTCATAGTATTTCTCTCCATTATTAAAAAGATAATTTTTTATTCTGGTAAATAGTCATAATTGAGGATATTTTCTAATGTAAAAGGACATTTATTAGGAAAAATATCAATAGGTAATCTAGTTTGTCTAGATGCTTCTTTTCTGGCTAATTTATAAGCTTTATCAATTATTTCTACTAAGTAATTATTTAAACTTGGAATATCCTCTAAAGCCTCATTTAATCTATTGCGATGTTCTTTTACTCAGATCTTGCACCTGATTAAACATAAATCAAAACCATGTTGATTTAACCAAGGGATTAATGTTATTAACTGTTTAAAAAGTGCTCGAAATAA
>JANQIW010000082.1 GCA_028281945.1 Prochloraceae cyanobacterium PL24a_bin.78 | reverse complement strand
TGTCAATGGGATAGAGAGTGTCGCCGTTACACCATTATTGGTAAATCCAGTATAAACTGGGAATTTGTGTAGAGAAAGTGCAGATTTTCACGAACGGTTTCTAAATTCAGAAAAGGAAAGATAATCTAATCTTTAGTAAATTCAGAAAAGATTTTCTTGCCAACGTACTTTGTTCTCAAGTATATAAGTCTTTTCTTTTTAGCCAATTTTGTAAAGAAATTAGATATCTCGACTCTAATTTTATCAACAACAGAACTATTCAATTCTTTTCTTTGTTTATCTAGTTCTAATAACTTGACTTGATCAGGTTTAGAAATTTCTGTTTCGTTCTTCTTTTTGAAAAAATTAGATAATAATTTATCTTTATAAAAATACTGAATTTTATGCTTAGCCTCTTCTTCTTGGTAACCTAAATTATAATGATATATATTTAAACCTGATTTATATGCAGCAATACCAATTACTGCTCCTTCACCATCAAAAATTTCATTGATTTCAAAAAAATCTCGTATCCTTTTCCAAGTTTTTAAAAATTCTTCCTCTTTGCCATTGTCCTTACAAAAGACCATAAAGCTCTCAGGAATGGTGTAGCATTCTTCAAACATTATTTGATATTCTTTGGTAACTTCAGTCAATAATTTTAATCTTTTTGCCTGTTTTACATTTCCTTTTGGTTTAATTAAAAAATTTTTAAAATTCCAACAAAATTTAGCTGTTATCCCAGGTTTCCAATTCCGAGAAACTGTAACATCTTTCATTAACCGACAATCAGCATCTAGGAAAATACAATATTTGAAATGCTTGAAACACTCTTCTATACAAAAAAGTTTATCATGATATATCCCTACTGATTGGACTCGATGTAATATTGGTATAACATTTTTGATATTATAATATAGTCTAGGACGATCTGTAAGAACTATGAAAGAGGTATTAGGGGAAAAAATCTGAATATCTTTAGCTAATTGTAAAGCATGATTATTATATTCGTATCCGATGGCTAAAGTTGTATAGCAAATTTGCTTATCGTAAGAAATATTTGACATAATCAAAAGTGTTTATTTTGTTTGTAATAATGTTATCGGAAACTCAACTTTAAGATTGAGATAGACGTTTAACTTGTTCAGAGAATAAAATACGATTGGCATCTAATAAAAGATCAGGGATTTTATGTTTATGGGGGCTATTAACCAAGCATTGAGTGAGATCTAATTCCTTGATATTATTTGCCTTTTCCCCCGGAAACCAATGGCCACCATTACCAAGAAGATTATACCGCATTCTTCCATATTCAATCATATCATAAGCAATAGCCAAATTCCTCAACCATAAAATTACAGGTATATTAATCCCACTAGGAGTTTCTTCATGGGATGGTAAACCAATATCCCAAGTGCGATACCAATTTTCCCCTAAAGCATCCATAGCGGCTTCTTCTAAACGTGCTAAAATAGGATTTAAAATATCCTGTGAATTATCCAATAAAGATAAAACCTTCAAATGTTCATCAAAGTCATTAGGATTTGCTGCTCCTAAACTAAGAGTATGGACTTGAGGATGTGATAAACAAAATAAATCATTGAATACCATAGGACTTAAAGGCTTGCACAAATCTACTAATTTGGCAGGAGGATCATAAAGTTTCCCTCCCTTATCGGAAGGACTAATAATAAAAACCCCCATATCTTGGCGAGAAGCCGCTTCAATAGCCGGCCAATTACCCTGATTAATCCAATACCAATGGAGATTTACATAATCAAATTCCCCAGTTTCGATGGTTTTAACAATAATATCTGTGGGTCCATGGGTAGAAAAACCAATAAATCTTACCTTACCTTGAGCTTGTAACTTTCTAGCTTCATCGAGACAACCTCCGGGTTTAATGCTATATTCCAATAACTCTTGAGTATTAATCCCATGAATACCGAGTAAATCGATATAGTCTAACTTGAGAAAAGATAAAGAGCGATTAAATTGTTGGCGAAATTCTTGAGCATCAGGTTTAGGAGATACTTTAGTTTGAACGATTAATTTTTCTCTAGGTAATTTAGGGAGAATATTCCCTAATTGCATTTCTGAAGAGCCGTAACCTCGTGCTGTTTCAATGTGGATGATGCCGAGATCTACTCCTCGACGAATAGTTGCCTCTAAATTAATTTGATTTTCTCTAGGTATTTCTCTTGGGGATACATCTTGCCATTTGTATTGGTATCGCATACCTCCACAGGAAAATACGGGCATTTCTAATTCTGTACGTCCAAATCTCCGATATTTCATTTTGTTTTTGCTAAGATATTTAACGAAATTTGAATTTATTTTAACTTAATCTGGGATTTGGATTAGGATGTTATAACTATACTGGATCTAATGCTCAAACTATTTCTTAAATTATTAAGGAAAATTATTGACGAAATTTCAATAAATCAGGAGGCCAAGTTGCTTTTTCCAGTAAAAGATTTAAAGCTTGAATAATTTTATTAGCTAATAATTCTTGGCCAATCTTATTGGGATGAATGATATCTTGTTGCCGATGGTTAGGATTATCGATAATACCTTTAAGAATTTGTGGAATGAGATAACAACCAGTATCATTGGCAATATTTTGATATATTTCTTGATATTCATCCTGAAATAAACCAAGATTCATTCCTAATAAAACTACAATTGCACCTCGGTTATGAATTTTATTAACAATTGATTCTAAATTTTGTTTAGTTTCAGTTTTCGGCACTTTTTTTAAGAAATCATTTCCCCCTAAAGCAACAATAACTAACCAAGGGGATTGGGATAAAACATCTTTTTCTAAACGTTGTAATGCTTCCTCTGTTGTATCACCATTAACTCCACGATTTAAGATAGGAAATCCAAATTCTCTACTTAAAAGACTGGGATAAGCATCTTCTGAATTTAAACCATATCCTGTTGTAATGCTATCTCCTAAAGCAATAACTGTATTACCACTACCTTGATTAAGATTAGTAATTTCTGGTAATTTACTATGGCAATTGGTTAAGAGAAATAGAGAAGTAAAAAACAATAATACAAACCAAATTTTAATTTTTTTCATAACTTATTTTTTGATAATTTAATTGAGCAACTATTTCTAATTTTTCCTGAAAAACTAATAAATTTAAAAACTTCTATTCATTGCCAATTTCTAGATTTATTCCTCGTGATTTGAATTTAAACTAGATAGGAATTCTTTAATTTCTGATTTTTCAATAACATAAACCCCTCTTACTTTTTCCTTTTCAATGTTTAAATTTACTCCCGAAAAAGCAATAATTGGAGTTACCCGATTTAGGTTTTTAAGCTTTTTAAGATATAAAGCTTTTTTCATCGCTAAACCTAAAATATCTCTTTTAAATCGATAGGTTTTATTTTCAAATTTCCAATAAATATTATTGTCATTGCGATAAACTTCTCCTCGATGAGATTTAAGCTGAATTATATAAGCATTACCTTTAGGAGAAAGACAAAACATATCCACATATCCTAATCCCGGAATTTCAATTGTATATTCAATTTTCCATCCCTTTTGTGTTAGTAAATCGATCTCACTAATGATTTCAATTTTGCCTTTATTACTACGGATTAACCGATAATATCCTATCCACAAAAATATGCCATATATAATTAAATCTATACTAATAAATATCAAAAAAATAGAGAGATTTTTAAGGATTTCAAAATTTAATTTTTCTCTCAATGACTCTGATAATAATGGTTGAATTAATTCCATGACTTTATCAAATCCAAAAGGAATTATTGCTACCAATACTGCGACAATAAATATTTTAATGGCTTTATTTCTTTTTCTAATAGCAAAATATTGAGAACTTTGGATTATTTTTGTCTGGCTTTTTTTCATAATCATTAATCCGAGGAATCAGATTCTTTTTTCCTTGGTAATTTATAACCAAAAACAGCATAAAAAGGATCCGCTGAAGCAATACCTAACATCTGCAAAAACACAGGAGTATTTGATGTTTTAGCAATAACTTCTGGTTTACTAAAACCCGGTATAGCCTTAAAATAACTTTTGACTAATTGGATTCTAGCCATATCGGTGCCTTCTCTCCAAGCAGCAATAGCTTTTTGATAAAACATTCGATTTGAGAAACTAACTATCACAATTCCACCAGGTTTTAATATGCGATAAATTTCCGCAAAAACTGTTTCGGGAAATTGCAAATATTGAACTGAAACTGCAATTAAAACAGCATCAAAATCATTATCTGCTAACTCTAACTTAGAATTTTGATTGAGATTTTGAAGGAAATAATGGTTTAATCTTGGGTTTTTTGCTAACTCTTCCTGATTCATTCCATGGCCTTCGATATGGGCAAATTTCATGTCTTCTGGAAGATGGGAAACCCAGCTACTCATTAAGTCTAAAATTCGAGTATTGCTTTGAAGTTTTTCTCGATATAAATCCTTTAATTGTTGAATAAATCCATCATCTACGTGGGTTACAAAACGAGGATAGGAGTAAAATAGACTATCTTCTTCTTGATCTAATTTGGTACGTTCTTCTTGGCGTAATATCATCTTCTAATTTTAAGTTAAAGTATTTATTTTTGAACTACTTTTTGAGGTAATATTCAAGATTAAATTATAGCATTATTTAATAGCTTATGGAAAAATTATTTAGGGAATCCATTGTGGTTTAAAACCAGGTAATACTTCTTCTGGTAAAGTTATTCTAGTTGATGAATTATCTGAATCTATTTTCGATAAAGGCAATACCCAAACATGGGCAAAACCTCTATTTCTCTTTTGGCGATTTCGTGAAAAATTTCTTTGAGAAGGTGGATTAATAACTCGATCGAAAAGTAAAGCCATTCCATCTGGAGCGACACTTAGATTAATATCTCGATGGATGGGTAAAACTAAAAGTTTTATGTCTGAACCTGTTTGGGTATTAATCTCTTTTAAAAAGGGTTCTTCTCTAAAGAAATTTCCTGTTTGAATTACTTCAGTTTGAAGACAATAAATAATTTGTGGTTCTTTAGGGTTGAAAACACAATCATTGATAGGGGATATACTTGTAAATAACTCTTTACTTTCGCCATTAGAGTTGACTAAAAATAATGATTCTTGTCCATTACTTTGAGATTTAACCATCAATAGGGAAAAATTATCGGGAGAAAAGGCAATAATTTTTTGAAAATCAGGATAAAACTCTGATTCTTCTGTATCTTTTAAGGGAAACAGAACTACGCCATTGTTTTTAACAAAAGCTAAAGTTCGACCATTTGAGGAAATTGCAAATTCATTACTAGGAAATCCTAAAGGACGAGATTTCCCATCATTAGAAATAATCCATAAACTAGAATCACTAGGATTGAAAAGATTGATTCTTTGTGCCACAATAGTGCCATCATTAGCCAAATCAAATTGGAGATTTTGATAATTTTTATCTAATAAAATTCCATCGATAATGCCGAAAGCTTGAGGAGAAGAAGTTTGAAAATTGAGACCTGTCGTAACAGTATAAAGTAATTGTTGAGTCAATTCTTGATTAGATTTAGTCGGATCGTATGCACTAAAGAGTATTTTTTCACCATCTGGATAAATTTTAAAATCAGTTACTATTAAATCTTTAGGAGTTAAAATTGTTTTATTTCTGGTAGTAAAATTGTAGAGAATTAATCTCCCTTCTTCATCACCTTCAATTCCGATGTAAACATAAGCACGATCGTGAGTTTGGAAACCAACAGCATAAGACTCAAAAGAATTATTTATAGAATCTTGAAGAGTAAGATAATAACTAGAACCATAAACTGGAGTTTCTGTAAGAGTATAAAATAATTTGTTGCCATACCAACTAAATTTACCATCAAGACTCGGAGTAATCTTGAGATTTTCTTCCACAACAACAGGAGAAATTACTTTACTAAAAGTAAGAGAAAAAAAACCATCATTGACACCTATTTTCTTTCCTTGCCAACTAAAACTCGTCACCGCCACGGGAGTAGAATCACCACTAAAAATAATCAATAAGATGATAATACTCAGTACAATTAAGGGAATAGAAGGGAAAAATTTGATGGGTTTTAATTTAGCTGGAGGAGATTTACTTTGAGTGGATTTAGCTGGATATTTAGACACAATATTTATTAAGAAAAGAATAGAAAATTTGTCGATAATTTATTAAACTTATAATCATCAATTATTTTATCAAAAAGAAGCTATCAAAATGAAATTATACTTAAAATTTATCTGTATTACTCAAATTTTTGCTGCCATAGTTTTATCTATTTCTAGTTATCCCCAAGCAAGTCAGGCGCAGGTTTCTCGAAGACAATGTTGGCAACAAGTTAGAGGAATTGGGGGATCTAAAGAAAGAGCGGAATCTGTCTGCGCTAATCAACCTAGTTTTGCAGGTAGATGCTTCGTTCAAATTAAGAATGTTGGAGCCAGTTGGGATCGAGCGGAATCTGCTTGTAAAGAAGGCACTCCTTACTCTGGAGAATGTTTTGTACAAGTACGAGAATTAGCTGCTTCTTGGGAGATATCGGAATTATTATGCAAAAATGCCCTAGTAGATACATTTAAGTGTGTTGAAGAGGTTCGCCAAAACAAACAATCTTGGACAATTGCTCAAGAAAATTGTAGTCTTTCTACTTTTGCTCAAACAATTCAAAATTGTGTCAATTCTCTTCGGTTTGATCCACTAGGTAATTCTACGGGGATTTCTGAGTCAGTTGCTGTAGAAGTTTGTCTTCATAGTAGATCTCAAAATAATGATTTATAATAATGATTGATAATATGGAGCAGTTTTAAGCTATAAGCTTGTATTCTGGCAGTTTATATTCACGAGTTTGGATTTGATTTCGTAAATTTATATTAAGAAATGGCAAATTGACCTATTGAAGACTTGGCAATTCTTAAACATTTATTTTATAATATTATTATAGAAAGTTTGATAATAATACTGAAGTTTTTTACTGATTGAGAGAATTTAACAGCATTAGTGAAAGTCGATAGTTATAACGGTGTGTACTGTGATAACTACATAAAAAAAAACACGGTATAATAATTGGCAAAATCAAAGCTTCTTATTCAAAGATGAGATTTAATCTAGATTTTTAGATTGTTTATGATCAATTTTTGAAAATCTTGTAGTAATTCTGTGTTTTTACTTTAATGACAACTTGAGAGTATGAATACCAACTTAATCTAAATTAAGATCTTAGGATTGTTTGTTTGAATTAATTTGTTTGAATCAATATTTATGGTTGTAAGTTGGGATTAACTTTCAATGCAATTAACTAATTAATAGAATCGTCTCAAAAGTATTTCTATTTTTTATTTTTATATAATTTTAATAAAAATGATCAAACTCTATTCTTAATAAATTAATTAATTCATTAAAACAATCAATTAGGAAGGTGAGGAATATATCATGGAACGTCTTATATATAGTATTTGGTTAACCATTGCCCTTTGGTATCTAGTAAATATATCAAATGTATCCCAATATAGCGAAGCAGTAGATAGAAATGTAGAATCATCGAACTTTTTCCAAACTTTCATAAGTATTATAGAACAGAAAAATTAAGATAGATGAGAGTGGGAGAGTAATATCATTTTATCCATTAGTATTATATACAATGGTTAGGGGGAGACAAGGGGGACAAGGAGGACAAGGAAGAGGGGTTTTGCGGTGGGAATCAGCAGGGAAAAGAGAACTTTAACTGCTATCATCATTAAAGACAATTTGGGATAAGTGATGGGGAGACTGGGGAGAATGGGAGGAATGGGAAGAATGGGTAGAATTAGGGAAAATAATTATAAGAAAATAAAAATTATTAAAATTATACTATTTCGGTACACTCTATGATTATTTGAGAAATTTGATCTAAGTGAAAGCTTGGGAATTTTAAAAAATGAAAACAAAAGCAATATTTTTTGTTAAAATTGGTAAACAAAAAGTATTATAATGTCGCATGTGTGGGTAACATCATCAACTACTAAAATATTAACGCCAAGTGCCATCGCTCTTGGAAACTTTGACGGCTTACATAGAGGGCATCAGAAAGTTCTCCAATCAATTTTAAACTGCAATCGGGCCTTAGAAAAAATTGAAAAATATATCTATTCTACTCTGGTAACATTTAACCCTCATCCACGAGAATTTTTCTCAGGAGAAAAACGAAAATTATTAACTCCTTTACCAGAAAAGATTAAACAATTGGAATTATTGGGTGTAGAACAATTGGTATTATTACCCTTCGATCGCACCTTAGCCTCTTTAACACCAGAAGAATTTGTGGAAAAAATTATCGTCAAACACTTACAAGCTAAAAAAATTAGTGTAGGAGAAGACTTTTGTTTTGGAAATCAAAGGCAAGGCACCGCAGTAGATTTAAAGGCAATTGCAGCTAAATTTGGCATTTTTGTCAATATTACTCAAAAAGAAACTTGTCCAACACAAGAAAAAATTAGTAGCTCAAGAATTCGTCAAGCTTTAGAAGAAGGTAAAATCCATCTTGTTAAGGAAATGTTAGGACGATCGTACACCCTCACTGGTACAGTAGTAACAGGACAACAATTGGGCAGAAAAATAGGTTTTCCTACTGCTAACCTAGAAATACCTTCTGATAAATTTCTCCCTCGTTATGGAGTTTATGCAGTGGAAGTCTTTCTTGATTCTCTTAGAGGGGAGAAAACAAAATCAATTTCTCCTCTTCAAGGAGTGATGAATATTGGTTGTCGTCCTACCGTAGATGGCACTAATCCAACTATAGAAATTCATTTATTCGATTGGGAAAAAAATATATATGGAGAAACACTAACAGTAAAAATAGAAGAATTTATTAGAACAGAGAAAAAATTTTCAGGAATAGAAGAATTAAAAAAACAAATTGCAGCCGACTGCAAAACCGCAAGACAATATCTAAATAAAATAAAACTAGAATACCTATGAGAGAAACAATAGCTAAACTAACAGAAAACCTTGGTCGTACCATCGTTGGTAAAGAAAAAGCTATTAGATTAGTAATTGTAGCAATTTTAAGTGAAGGTCATGTGTTACTTGAAGATGTGCCCGGAGTAGGTAAAACTCTTTTAGCTAAGTCCTTAGCTCGCTCTATTGAAGGGAAATTTCAAAGAATCCAATGTACTCCCGACCTATTACCAACAGATATAACCGGAACGAATATCTGGAATCCTAATACAAGAGAATTTGAATTTTTAGGTGGGCCTACATTTACTAACGTACTACTAGCAGATGAAATCAATCGAGCAACCCCAAGAACTCAATCTGCTTTATTAGAAGTAATGGAAGAACACCAAGTAACGGTAGATGGAGAGTCTCGCCCGGTGCCTAAACCATTTTTTGTCATCGCTACTCAAAATCCCATTGAGTATCAAGGCACATTTCCTTTACCAGAAGCCCAAATGGATCGCTTTATCATTTCTTTAAGTTTGGGTTATCCAACTGAAGCTGAAGAATTAATGATGTTACAAAGGCAACACAATAAAACTAAATTTGAAAAACTTGATGGTTGTATCTCTTTGGAAGATGTTAAAAAATTGCAAGAGTTATGTACTCAAGTTAAAGTATCTACTGAGTTACAACAGTATATGATTAATTTAGTTCGAGCATCTCGAGATGACGAAGAAATCAGTCTCGGAATTAGCCCTCGAGGAACAGTAGCTTTACAAAAAGCAACCCAAGCTTTGGCTTTCTTAGAAGGAAGAGATTTTGCTACTCCTGATGATGTTAAGTTTTTGGCTCCCTATGTGCTTTCTCATCGTTTGATTCCCGCTGCTGGCCGACAGCCTAAGATGCTAGTGGAAAAGCTTCTACGATCGATTCCTGTTGAAAAGTTAGCTAGTTAGGAGCAAAAATCATGAATTATTAACTTTGATAGAATATTTCCATGGTTCTAAATAACTTTATCTTCTATATTGATAATTAATTATCATAAGAATACAGATCTAATCTAAGTCTAATCTATCAATTTATTTATAAAAAAAAGTAAAAAAATGAAAACTAAATTATGGCAATTGCTATTTTTATTAGTAATCATCCTATGTACAACAGGATTAGGAGCAAGTATGTCCATTGCAATAGATAAGTCTAATGTAAAACAAGGAGATAATGTTAATGAAATTGGGAAAGAAATTTATTTAGAAAACTGTTCTGAGTGTCATATTCCTCTACCTCCATCAGTTTTACCTACAGAAAGTTGGCGAGAAATTTTAGAAAATCCTGATAATCATTACGGTTTACAGCTAAAAAATATCAATCGCCTTACACAAGTATTAATGTGGCGATATTTTCAATCTAATTCTCGTCGTCTCAATCTTGATGAAGCAATCCCTTCTCTAGTTTCCCAATCTCGCTATTTTAGAGCATTTCATCCCAAAGTTGAGTTTTCAGAAAATGTAACTCATCAAACTTGTATTGCTTGTCATCCTAATGCTAAAGATTTTGACTATCTGACTCTAACTCCTGAATGGGAAAATTCTCCTTAGAATTAGAAAATAATTGGAAAGAATCTAGATAGATTTATCAAAATAAAAACAATAAATCTTACACTTAAAAGTCACTATTTTAGTTGTAGCAAACTAGATTTCGGTTTTTTACTGTGTTTTAAAGCACTAAATCTTAGATTAATGATCAGAAATATCCTTTAAAGCTTCTGGTTTATCGTGAATACCTAATCGATCGATTAAGGTGGCACTGGCTTCGTTTAATCCAATTAAATCTACTTTTGTCCCTTTTCGACGGAATTTAAGTACAATTCGATCAATAGCTGACACCGCAGATTGATCCCATAAGTGAGCATGAGTTAAATCTAATTTGACTTTATGTAAATTTTCATGGAAATTAAAAGCAGAAATAAAGTAATTAACTGATACAAAGAAGATTTGTCCGCCAACACTATAAGTTCTTTCGTGACCATCAGGACTCAAAACCGTGTCTACAAATACTAATTTTGCGATTTTACGAGAGAAGAAAATAGCACTTAGTGCAATCCCAACTAGAACTCCTATTGCTAAATTATGAGTTATAAGGGTTACTACTACCGTTGTTAACATGGTAGCTGTTTCGTTTTTGGGAATAATTTTAATATTTTTGAGATAAAACCAGTTAAAAGTCCCTATGGAAACCATAATCATTACAGATACTAATGCAGCCATAGGAATTCTTTCCACCCAATTGCCAGCTAATAGCATAAACAAAAGTAATAAAACCCCTGCACTTAAAGTAGAAAATCTGGTTCTTCCTCCTGATTTAACATTAATTACAGATTGACCAATCATAGCACAACCCGCCATTCCACCAAAGAAACCAGTGATAATATTGGCAATTCCTTGCCCTTGAGCTTCTCGATTTTTATCGCTGGAAGTATCCGTAAGCTCATCCACCACATTAGCTGTCAAAAATGATTCTACTAAACCAACCATGGATAAAGCTAGGGCATAGGGAAAAATAATCTTCAAGGTTTCAAAGTTGAACGGCACTTGAGGAATGCCAAAACTAGGGAATTGGGTAGGGATTGTGCCTTGATCTCCCACTGTAGGTACATCGCTTCCTGTGAGGATAGAAACAATGGTGATGGAAACAATGGCTACCAAAGGAGATGGAATTGCTCTCGTAAAACGAGGTAAAACATAAATAATGGTTAAACCCCCAGCTACCATGGCATATACTTGCCAAGATGCTCCGATTAATTGGGGTAATTGGGCATTAAAAATAAGAATGGCTAAGGCATTAACAAACCCTACCATCACGGCACGAGAGATAAATTTCATTTGATTCCCGATTTTAATCCAACCCCAGAGAATTTGAAAAATACCTGTGAGGATAGTGGCAGCGAAAAGATATTGTAATCCTAACTGTGGATGATCTTTAACTAAATGGATTATTAATAATGCCATGGCTCCTGTGGCAGCAGAAATCATTCCTGGTCTACCTCCAACAAAAGCAATGGTTACTGCCATGGTAAATGAAGCATACAAACCCACTTGAGGTTTCACTCCCGCAATGATAGAGAAGGCTATTGCTTCTGGAATAAGGGCTAATGCTACCACAATTCCAGCTAGTATATCCCCTTTAATATTGGAAAACCATTCTTGATTTAGGGAAACATTGTTATGCTTTTTACCTAAAAATAAGGTCATAATTTGTTTTACTCCAAAGTATGAATAACTTTAACAAATATATTTGATTACATAATAAATAGTCTATACTTTCCTCCATTATTTCAGAGATTTTTTGAGTTAAACCTTAGTTTAAGTTTTGAAGTATGAAACTTTGTTAGCAATATAGTTGTGGACAATCTTTATAATAATGAAAAAGCTTGGTGTCTTGAGACAAGAGTCTAATGGCATAGAGTCTAACGAGATAAACCTTAGTTTTTGATGTTTTAAAGTTAAAGTAAAGTGTTAACTTATATCAATTTGTTTTTATTAATGATAAAGTTAAAATTTCCTAATTTTAGGATAATTAAGAAAAACTTTTTTCCTTCATCCCATTATCAACTTCAATTTCTCAATCTCCCCATTCCACCCATTCTCCCCATTCTTCCTCTCTATCAAAATTATCTTAAGAATGATATTAGCTATAGGGTTTCAATGATATTAGAATATTCTAATTTTTTCTAGGAATGCTATAAATTTGGATACATAAGTTATTTAATAATAATTAAAAAAATCCTTGATTAATTAGCTTTTTGGGAATCTTTTTCTTGCGAATTTTTGTTACTTTCTACTAGATTTATTATTTGCTGCATAAGCCACAAAACTTAACTGGATACAAAAATAGAAAATCAGATAAGGAAAGTATTATTATGGCACGCAAAAATAGAAAAAATAATCATCACAAAATCTTCAATTTTCCTCAGCAATCTAATTGTCTTAATAGAAAAAAATTTGTGCTTTACAACTTTGCAGGAAAAGAAAAGGCTTATTATTTAGTAGATGCTAAACCTTTAGAAAAAATTGATAACAATATCTCTAAAGAAATAGTGGCTCATAATATTATTATTATCGATCGTTCCGGTTCCATGTCTAGAGAAATTGAAGCATTAAAAGAGAGATTAATAAAGCTTTTAACCTTGGATGAATATATCAATTCCCAATTGGTTGTCACCTTAATTTCTTATTCTTCTCAAGGAGATGTAACCTGTCATTTTCAGAGAATTCCTATTGCCAAAGTAATGGAATCTAATTCAAATTATTTCCAAGAAATTAAGAAAATGAAAGTAAGAGGTTTAACCTGTATTTCCCAAGCATTGGAAACAGCTAAATCTTTAATTAATGAATTTATTAGTGATAAAAATTCTGGAGAATTAACCGCCATTACTTTACATAGTGACGGTTATGCTAATCATCTTAGTTACCATTCAGAAGTAGCTAAGTTAGATAAAATCACTGCTAATTTTCAAAAGATGAATGTTTTTATTAATACAATTGCTCATTCCAATCGTGCTGATTATAAACTACTTTCTAAAATTGCCAATAGAGTTTCAGGTTGTTGTATTCGAGCCGGTAATATTGCAGAAGTTTATAACAGTTTATATCAAACTTCAAAGCTTATTAATAATTCAGTTAGTTTGCCATACGAAGAGCCTTTAATGAAAGGTTATGATTATCAAGTATTTGTTTCTAAAAGTGCTAAAAAAATTAATGGTTCATTTAATACAATTAAAGTAATAGGGCTTAAAAAAGAAGACGATGGTATCTTTTATAAATATCAAAAAATAAGCCAAGAAGAATATGAGAAATTAACCCATATTCCCGTCACCCAAACTGATGAATCTGTGTTTGCTTTTATTAAAGCTAATTTGGCAGAAGGTAACCTTAATCTTGCTAAATATGGCCTTTATAGTAGTTTAGATGAAACTTTAATAGACAAACACGCTAAAGCATTAACTAATTCAGAAATTGCTGCATTTAGTCAAGATATAGAAGAAGCAATTTTTCAACCCTCAATTTTAAATAGTCATAAAATTTTGCATAAGGTTAAAACTGATGGGAAAATCACTCTATTAGAATTAATTGATATCTTATCAAAATACAAAAAAAATATTATTATTAACCTCAAACATCTTGAAGAAAATTATCAAAGAAAAGGATTGAAAAGAATCAAAGGAATTAGAGATGAAAATGGAAAATTGATTTCACCTTGGTTGGAAACAAAAGCAATAGATAAAGCTGAATATGTAGAAATGGGAGGATTTGAGATGAATCGCAATACTGCCACTATTAATATGTTAATTCAACGGCAAGTAAAGCTAGTTAAAATTGAAGATAATACCCCCATTACTGAAGTGGCTGGGATTTTAGTGAATAATCTCAAACAATACAATAATTACACCATTATTAGTGATGGAGAAGTTAACATTAAATCCCTTAAAATTAAAATCAACAATCAACAAGTTTTTAATATACTTAAAGAGCAAAAAGTATTAGTAAAATATGGAAAAATAGTAGAAGATGAATTCAATTTTCGCAGTGAATACGAGTTATTATTTCAAGATCTTCCTTTAGTTAGTTTTGAGAATAATTATAATAATTTAGAAGGAGTTTTTGATGAATTAATACAAATTAAAATACTCTCTAGTATTATTTCTGCCCATCTTAAAGAAGAATCAAATCTTTATACTAACCAGCAATTGGAAGAATTGAAAAAACATTATCTCTCTAAAAATCTTTATCTTAATTTTCCCACCACGACAGAATATACAGATTTACAACAAGCATTAAATAATGGCTCAGTAGATGTTAGAATTAGCTACAAAATTGATATTGGTAATACCGAAATTCTTAACCTTAGCAAGCTTTATTCTGCTAATAAATTTCTCCATCGTTTTTATCTAGGATACGATGAAAAAACAGGAGAAAAAATTGAGAAACCCACCTTTTCTATGACATTAAATCAAGGAATTACTTTTACTCGCAAAACCCCATCAAAGAGGATGAAAATTACTAAAGTTGATGAATTAATGGGGTCCATATTTGACAATTTCCTTGGCATAGATGATAATGGTAAAGTTGTTAATATCTTATCCAAAGTAAAAGCAAATAGTTTAATAAGAATGTTGCAAATAAAATGGAGTAAAGAAACTTACACAAATCAGGAATATATTAATGCTTTACAAGATGCTAAATCTAAATTAGATTGGTATGGAGAAGAGATTTATCGAACTAAAATTTCCCCTTTAATCTTTTATATTGGTTCAACTGGATTTCTTCCAGATGAAATGAATCCTAAAGCTATGAATGCAGAAGAAATTACTTCAAAATATTCCCATTTACAAATATCTAAAGATGAAAAAGAAGGGATATTTTTTTCAGTAGGAAATAATATCATTACTGTTTATACCAAAAATGAATATTATAGTACAATTTAAAATGAAAATATTTTAATACAGTAACACTAACCAACCAGAGGAAAACTCTCTGGATTATTCTTTTATAAATTATAAAAACCTTATGTATTATCTTAATCAAGCCAATGAAATTAAACTTTTAATAGACGAATTCAAGGAATTAAAAACTCTTTGGATAGACACAGAAATTGCTAATTATCAAACTAATAAACCTCAATTATCTCTCATCCAAATTTTAGCTTATCCTCAAGATTTAAGTGGTTCGAGAACTTGTATTTTAGATGTTTTCCAACAACAAGATATAGTCCAATATTTTATCAAAACTATCATGGAAAATCCAGAGATAGAAAAAGTATTTCATAATGCCAAATATGATCTTCAATTCTTAGGTAAAACAGCCGCTAAAAATGTAACTTGTACTTTAGAAATAGCCAAAAAAATTCCTTATTATCTTTTACCAGTATCTCGATATGATTTAAAGACTTTAACAGAAAAATTAACTGATTTTAATAATATTAATAAACAAGAACAAATTAGTGATTGGGGCATTAGGCCATTGACAATAGAGCAGTTAGAATATGCTAAAATGGATCCAGTATATTTAGCTCAAATCTATCACCATTTAATGGAATTAAATAGTAAGAGTAATCCTCAACCAATAGCAGATGATTTAACACTAATTGATCAACGTTATCAAGAAATAGAGCCTCAATGGAAATTAATAAATTCTGAAATAAATCATCTTAAAGAAAGAGCAAAAAAAGCTATGAAAGTTCAAAATAAATCAGAAATAAAAAGTTTTAAATTATCAAATATTAATAAACATTCCATTAAAGTAGATTTAGCAGAATTAGTCAAAGTTGTTGTAGATAGAGGATTAGAAATACATCTTCCCATTACTCTAACTAAAAATATGCAACAACAATTAGGAGAAATATTGCAACAATTGCCTCTCGAAGAAGAAAAAAGTATTATCTGGCAATTAAAAACTAAAACTAAAGAAAAATAGTTTTACCAATTAATTTTTAATAAGTAAATAAAGTTAAATTAAATTTAACTGAGAAGATTAGTAACCTAAAAATTAAATAAATTATCCCTTAAAATTTTCTGAGTTAGCTAAAGAAAAATTAAGATAAGATATAATGCTGACTTAACATGGTTTTGAAAAGTTTTATAATTTCTAAAAGAGATTTAAAATCAAATTAAAATTAATTAACTAACTCAATAAATTAAATATATGCCATCTAAAAAAGATTT
>JANQIW010000063.1 GCA_028281945.1 Prochloraceae cyanobacterium PL24a_bin.78 | reverse complement strand
CCTAAAAAATTGAGTTAGTAATTTAATTTTGAGGTTGTTTTTTTGATGTTAATTTCCTAGAGTAGGATTTGATAAAAATCAGCTTGTATTTAATTCCTATACATTTCCTTAAAAAAATAGTATCTTTCTATCCTACTTTGAGTTAATTAGTAAAAACTTAAAGAATAATTATAAGAAGCTTAATTCAATTAATTTTTCTACATTCTTTGAAATTTAATGATGATTAATTATTAACTATTAACTATTAGATTTAAGGGATTAAATGCTAATTAAAAATGTTAACTATATCAATAATAAAAGTGAGCAATCCTGGTTATTAAAAAACATCTTAATAGGAATCTAGATAAAATTTTTACTAGGAATATTAGCAGCATTTAAGCATCAATAATTAATCTTTAAAAACAGCAGCATTATAAATACTTTCATTGGTTTTTATTGATTTAAAAAAATTGACAATAGGGCAAGGATAATCTTTTCCAATTATTACATTGTAATTAATTTGTTCTTGCTTAGATAACTTTTGTGGTTCGTGAATTTTATCTCCTACAATTGATGTTAATTCTGGCAACCAATGCCTTAAATATTGACCGTTTGGATCGTAATTTTTTGACTGTTTGGGAATATTAAAATAGCGAAAACCACGAGCATCATTACCAATACCTGCTGTGTAATTCCAATTACCCCAATTACTACAAACATCATAATCAATTAATAAAGATTCAAACCATTGGGCACCCATTTGCCAATTAATTCCTAAATTTTTTGTAAGGAAACTAGCAACATTTTGTCTACCACGATTAGACATAAATCCTGTTAATTTTAACTCTCTCATATTGGCATCTACAAGAGGAAATCCTGTTTTACCTTCTTGCCATAAACTAAATTTTTCCCAATCTTCTAACCAAGGTATTTCAATTCCTTGTAATCCAGAGAGATAAAAGATTTTGTTGCCATGTTTAGCTGCAATAAATTTAAAGAAATCTCGCCATAGTAATTCAAAAATTAACCAATAAGTAGATTGATTTTTAACTCTTTGGTTTTCGTATTTTGTAACTTCTTGATAAATATAGCGAGGGGAAAGGCAACCATTTGCTAACCAAGGAGAAAACTTGGAAGAATAATCGCCACCTAGCATTTGGTTTCTAGTTTCTTTGTAATTTTTCAGGCAATCTTCTTCCCAAATATAGTGTTTTAATCTATTTTTACCTGCCCTTTCCCCTCCTTGAAAATTTAAAACACTACGTTTATCAATTTGAGGTTTTTCTAATCCAAAATCCGATAAAGTAGGGAGATTTCCTATCTCTATATTTCTTCCTAGATTGGATTCTATATTTGTCAAAGGAGGTAAATTTTTAGGAGTGGGGAAAACATCTCGAATGGTAAAATTTCTTTCTAATTGTTTGCGAAAATTAGTAAATAATTCAGGGATTTCATTTTGAGAAAATGGCAAATCTTCTGGGTGATAAAGAGTAGAATCACTAAAACTTTTGACTTGAATTTGAATTGCCTTGAGATTTTTAATAAGGGCATTTTCTACTGCTAATTCTTCTGCGGTTATTTCCTTTTGAAAATAAACAATATTACAATTTAAACTAGAAGCTAAATCAGGAATAATTGTTTCAGGAATACCGATACGCACAATTAAATTACTCCCTAATTGTTGTAGAGAATTGCGCAAATTAGCAACACTTTCTAACAAAAATTGAGCGCGAAATTTACCTGTTTTTGGAAACCCAAAAGAAGTAGTGGCAAATTGTCTAATATCAAAACAATAAAAAGGAATAATTTGAGCATTTTGTTGCCCAGCATGATATATTGTTGGAGAATCATGAATTCGTAAATCATTGCGATACCAAATTAAAATTGTTGGTTGACTCATAATTAAATCTCAATTCTATTAACTACTTGATTAATTACTATGGCTGAATTTAATGACGCGCGACAATATGCTGCCGCTACTCAACGCAATCGTGAATTTATTTTAGAAATATTAAAAGACATAATACCCCCCTATGATAATATACTCGAAATTGCCAGCGGAACCGGTGAGCATGCCGTTTTTTTTGCGCCTCAATTTTCTCCTCGTCAATGGATTCCTTCAGATGCTGATTCCCAAATGCATTCTAGTATTCTTTCTTGGCGAGAATATTCTCAAGTGGAGAATCTCCAATTACCTTTGAATATTGACGCGCGAGATTCTTTCTGGGAAGTGGAAAAGAGTGATATTCCCATTAGCGCAATTGTAAATATTAATATGATTCATATATCGCCTTGGGATGCTTGTCTAGGTTTAATGGCGGGTGCCCAGCGTATTTTACCTACTAATGGTATTCTTTATCTTTATGGCCCTTTCATGGAAGGTGAAAAAACTGCACCAAGTAATTTGGATTTCCATAATTGGTTACTTAGCAAAAACCCAGAATGGGGTATTCGAGATTTAGATAAGGTGATTTCAACCGCAGCCGATGGAAATTTGAATTTAGAAAAAATCATCCCTATGCCTGCTAATAATCTTTCTCTGGTTTTTAAAAAAGGTAAGGATAAATAAGATCTTTTGATACTGAAATAATTTAAGTTTTAACTTCTTAAAAATGTATTACTAATCAATTTTAAAAATGCTAAAAACAATACGTACATATCTTGGTGAAGTATTTCGTGATATTTTCCCTAAAAATTTTACCGTATCAGTAAAATCTGGACCTCTTAAAGGATTAAAATGGTTGATTAAATCGGGAAATAGCTCTTATTTTTTAGGAAATTATGAACCAGTAATTACTGAAAAGTTTGAACAATATATTAATTCAGGAGATATTGTCTATGATATTGGTGCTCATGTAGGATATTATAGTTTGATAGCTTCAAAAAAAGTGGGAAATGATGGATATATATATGCTTTTGAACCTTTGCCAAGGAATTTATCCTTTTTATATCGTCATTGTAGTTTTAATGATGTGAAAAATATTAAGGTAATGGAAGCAGCCGTTAGCTTTCAAGAAGGAATACGTCGATTTGCTGAATCGAAAGATGATACTGCTATGGGCCATCTCAGTAATGAAGGTGAAATTGAAGTTAAAAGTATAGTTATCGATAAACTTATTGAGAAAAAAGAAATTAAACCTGCTAATGTAATGAAAATTGATGTCGAAGGAATGGAATATTGGGTTTTAAAAGGTGCAGAAAATTTAATTAAAACCCATAAACCTACTATTTTTTTAGCAACTCATGGGACAGAAAATTACCAAAGATGTCAAGAATTATTAAAAGAGTTAGGATATGAATTAACAGAAATTAGTAATGGGAATGTCAAAAATTCTGATTTTTTAGGGATTCATTCTTCTTTAAGAAAATAAAAATGTTATATCTTTCTTGAATTTGCTTGGTTTTAACTGAATTAAAATAAATTAAGTATAAGCATGAACTTCTTTGAGTTGAAATTTACTTCAAACTCCACCAGTGTTGTATTTTTTAAAGTGAGTTATTATAGCATTAATTGAACAAAAAAAATTCGGGAAAATTCAGGTTAAGGCATAATAGATTGTTATGGTTGTTTTAATATTTTTTTCAAGTTGTAGTAAGTATAATGAATCGTTTATCCTGTAAGGGTTGTAGTAGAGTTTGATGAGTTGAGATTTATTATTTATTTATTTTTTATAAAGCTTAAAATTTATTCAATTTTCCAGAATTTAAATCCTGAATTTTCCAGAGTTTTTGAAAGTTCGTTAATAGTAGTATGCAGGAGTAGGAAAAATGTCTTTCTTATTTCTGATAGTTAAATTGTAATTTCTAAAATTATAGAGTCTATAAAAATTGAAATACCTAAATTTAAGGTATAAAAAGCAATTTTATCTCTATAAGTTCCACAATTTGAAATGATGAAACCCAGATATACATTTGACCTCAATCTTTCGATCCACAACATTAAGGAGAAAATAACCCATGAATTTACTAAACAAGCTGAAACAATCCTTCAAAACTTTAGCAATCACTTTTGCATTGTTGCTATGCCTTTTCTCTACAACTACAATGACTGCTAATGCAGTTGAGAATAAGTGTGCAGATTCAGAATTCAAGTTTTCCGGCCAGCTTAAAAATGGAGGATTTACAGCTGTTGCAAGAAAGAATATTCCTAGTACTTCTAGTATGACTTTCAACCATGGTATTATTTCTGGACTCAATAAAGGCACTGGAAATATCGCTCTTATTTACATTGCTCGTGATGGATTAGTTGAATATATTTGTGCTGGTCTGAATAACGTTGGCAATAATACTGATATAATAGATACTTGTGGTGTTGGGCCTAATGCTATTGGGCCTGCTATTATAGACCCAGGAAACACTCTAGTCTACATCACAGGATCGGGTTTTCCCCTTGAGAATGATGGCGAGATTATGATCAGCCTTTGTGAATAATCTTTATCAAACAATCGAATTAGAAAAATAAATACTTTTGTGTCCCTCAGTCAGTCATAAATCTTATCAAAACAATCTATCTATTTGATAATTTTAGGCTAACGAACGACACATTTTTATTTTAAACTCAAAACAATATAGAAATTATAGAATTTTTCCCAAGATAATGTGCTAATAAAAATTTTTGTATGATGTATCTAGATCAATTTATTTCTGATTAAACCTCAACTGTAATTCTAAGATTACTAGGCTTAGGCAAAGTTTTATTTCTAACTTGATAATCTTCAATTAAAAGCTCTAAAACTTCTCGACCATTTTTCAAAGCTTCTTCATAACTATCACCATGAGTATGAGCATAAGGACCAAATTCAGGTAAACTAACTAGATATTTTCCATCCTCATCTGACCACTGAATTAAAATACTATATTTATAATCCATAATCCATAACCTATAATGACTTACTCCTATAAATTTTCTAAATCTTTAAGAGCATTTTTAACATCTTTTTCTTGATAAACTAAATCTAAAAAACTAATAAACATATTCTAAATTTAGCAAAACCATACTTAAAAATTGACAAATGTCAGACATAAAATCGAAGAATAGACATCAACTTTACATCCAACAAAACATCGAATTAAAAATTAAAAAATAAATTGAGTCCAAAGTATTTCCTATCAAATTTCCCTCTATAAAGAAGGCTTTTTAGTATGCCAATCAGTAGCTTGCTCATAAGCATAACCAACATGGAAAAGCAAATCTTCCCGTAAAACATTGCCAATTAACTGCAAACCAATGGGCAAACCTTCCCCATCAAAACCACAAGGTAAACTCAACCCAGGCAATCCCGCCAAATTAACAGGAATCGTCATCAAATCAGTAAGATACATATTCAAAGGATCATCAACCTTCTCCCCAGCCTTAAAAGCAGTAATAGGAGAAGTAGGGCAAGCCAAAACATCCACCTCCTCAAAAGCCGCCTCAAAATCCTGCTTAATCAAAGTCCGAACCTTTTGAGCCTTCAAATAATACGCATCGTAATATCCAGCAGAAAGAGCATAAGTACCCAACATAATCCGCCGCTTAACCTCCGCGCCAAAACCATGAGCACGGGTTTTCGTATACATCGATACCAAATTATCAGCATCTTCCCTCAAACCGTATCTAACCGCATCATAACGCGCAAGATTAGCAGAAGCCTCCGAAGGCGCAATGATGTAATAAACCGGCAAACCATACCGAAAACGAGGGCAAGAAATCTCCTTAACCGTCGCCCCCAATTCCTCCAACTTAGCAATAGCTGCCTTGACAGCATCTCCCACTTCAGGATTTAAACCCTCGCCAAAAGTTTCATTAATAATCCCAACTCTCAACCCAGATAAATCGGTTTTCAGAAATTGAGTATAATCAGGGATTTCCACTTTCAAACTGGTAGAATCCTTAGCATCGTAACCAGCAATGGCTCCTAGTAAAATAGCCGCATCCTCAATGCTGTTGGCAAAAGGCCCAATTTGATCCAAAGAAGAAGCAAAAGCCACCAAGCCAAAACGAGATACCAAACCATAAGTAGGTTTCAAACCCACAACTCCACAAAAAGAAGCAGGTTGACGAATAGAGCCTCCAGTATCAGAACCCAAAGCCACTATACATTCCCCCGCCGCCACTGCTGCTGCTGATCCTCCAGATGAGCCTCCGGGAACCCTCGAAAGATCCCATGGGTTAGCGGTTAAATGAAAGCCAGATGTCTCTGTAGAACTCCCCATTGCAAATTCATCTAAATTGGTTTTCCCAATCATGATTGCTCCTTCTTGGAGAAGCTTTCCTGTAATAGTAGATTCATAAGATGGGACAAAACTTTCCAAAATACGAGAGCCACAAGTAGTTGGTATGCCTTTAGTACACATATTATCTTTAATACCAATAGGAATACCTGCTAACAAACCAATTTCTTCACCAGCCGCTATTTTAGCATCCACTTGTTTAGCAGAATCCATGGCTCGATCGCCAGTTATAGCTAAAAAACTCTTTACCTTTGGTTCTAGAGACTCAATAGTTTTTAATACTTCTGCGGTTATTTCTACAGCCGAGCACTCTTTTTTTACTAATTTTTGGTGTAATTCACGAATAGATGTCATAAGATATGTATATATATTTACAACTAATTAAGATTTTTCTTTTACTCTAAGCTAAAAAATACTCATTAAGATTGAATATGCAAAAGAATAATTAGGAAATCAAATCAAACTTTTGCTTGAAGTGATTTAAGATACTCAGTATTCACTCCAGATTCTCTCACTAAAGCAATTTTTCCCGTGCGGGCAACTTCTTTAACGCCAAATTTACTGACCATTTGTAGAATCGCTACCATTTTGCCAGGATCACCAACTACTTCAATAGTTAAAGTATCCTCTGACATATCCACGATGCGAGCGCGAAAGATTTGTACAATTTGAATGACTTCAGAACGTTGTTCAGGGGTAGCATTAACTTTAATTAACATTAACTCTCTTTCTACACAAGGAGTTTGAGTTATGTCTTGTACTTCCATCACTTCAATTAGTTTATACAATTGTTTAGTTAATTGCTCAATTGTCAGATCGTCCCCCGGAACTACCATTGTAATTCTAGAAACTGCAAGATTTTCTGCAGGCCCAACAGCTAAACTCTCAATGTTAAAACCACGGCGAGCAAATAATCCAGCAATTCTTGTCAAAACGCCAGCTTCATCTTGAACTAAAACGGAAAGGGTATGTTTCATGGTAATTTATTTTTGGGCTATTTTTTGTTAGTCAATTTCTGAACCATTGATAATGTTAGAATTCAATTATAAAAGTCTATTGGAGAAAAAATCTAATGGGATTGTTGAAAAAATTATTTGGCTTAGAAGACGAAGGAACTGAAATAGCTGAAAATGAAGATGGAAATCTCTATCCTGTTGGCTATGATGAAACTATTCCTCCAGATAAAGTGGGAATCGATGGCAATTTCGATGAAAATGGACTTGCTAAACGAGTGGTTTTAGCTATCGATCGAGATCCCGAATTAGCCTCTGAAGAAGATCTTTATGTCGGCCAAGCTAGTGGAAGTGTTGTTTTTCGAGGAAAGGTTTCTTCTCAAGAAGTTTTAGATAGAGTAGCCGATCTTGCCAGTAGAGTTTATGGCGCAACAGGTGGTGTTAATACTGATGAAGTTGAAGTTACGGGCTGACGAGAATACAAGGAAAACAAAGGAAACAAGAGAAAAATTAGCATACATTGAAAATTAGTAGTAATATTTTTGCAAAAACAGGAAGATTAGGAACATTAGTTAAATTAAAATTATTCTCAATCTTCCCTTATTTTTAAGTATCCATCACTATATTTGCTGGTTGAGGAATGCCCGGAAAATGTTTGTATTTGACAAAGAAACCAATCAACATTAATAAGATAATCACAACAGTACCTATGCCTAAAATACTAGGCACCCAGAAAACCGTTTCAATCTGATTAATTTGCCCTGGTATAAGTTTCCAAACTAAAACCTTTCCATTTTCTCGAATCTCTGGAGAAATTTTATTATTCCCTGAAATATTTTTAGCTTGCCAAGGAGTATTTAAGGTTAATTCTAAATCTATAATTGAACCTGGACTAACTATTAAATTTCCTTGATTAGAAAGAACCCCTAAACCACGTAAATCTACATCTAATTTCAAACGATTACGCTCGAAAAAGATCCAATTATTTTGGATTAAAGACATTTGGGAATTTAACTGTAATAAATCCATGGCATCAACATTTGTTCCTTTTACTTGATCATCAGGATTGGGATTAAAAAATTGATTAAATTTATACACCATGTCTTTCCCATTATTAAAAGGAATAGTTACCTCAATTTCTTCTGCTGAAATTCTTTTAGTTTTACCATGAAGTTTAGCCGATCGACTTTCAATACTCGCCAACCATTCATTTCCTTCAGCTTGACTAAAACTAGTTAACTGTTTTCCCAACTTAATATGTTGGACTATTTTCCCATGATTTTCATCTTTAAATTCAATACCAACATCATATTTAACACAGCCTGTCAGAAAAAACAATAAGCATACAAGCAATGAAAACCAAGAAAATAAACGATTTTTTTTAGTATTTCCTTTCATTTTATTTAACCTCAATTTTCTATTTACAAACCCTAATTAATCTTCTAAATCCTCCTCTAAAAGAGTACTACCTCCACGAACAGTTACTAAATCAATTTGTTGTCGGTAATAATCCACACTTTTAACTTCCACCTCCACTCGATCGCCTAAACGATAAGCCGTACGATTTTTACGCCCTACCAAACAATTATGACGGGAACGATACTCATACCAATCATCCTTCAGAGAAGAAACATGAACCAATCCTTCCACCAATAAATCCTCAATCTCTACAAAAAAGCCATAAGATTGAACTCCAGTAATCAAACCATTAAAAATTTCTCCAGTTCGTTGTTTCATTTTTTCAGCTTTTTTTAAGCCTTCCAAATCTGTTTCTGCATCTTCGGCAATTTTTTCTCTCTCATTAAGGTGAGATATTAGAGAATGGAATTCGCTGTCAAAACCTGTTTGGATACTAGGAGGTAAAATATTCCAATTTATTTTGCCATGACAATTACTGCTACTTAAATCCACTCCTTGTTTAACATTACTATGTCGACGATCCCTTCCTTCTTGGAAAACCTTTTTAAGAACTCTTTGGATCAATAAATCCACATATCTTTTCCCAGGACTGACACAATGAGTATAATTTTTTAATGCCAAACCAAAATGAGAACTTGGATTTATTGTATATGTTATAGGTTTAATCCCAGACTGGAGTAAATAATGTAGAACTTTTTCAAAAGAAGTTTTAGCAAATTCCTGAGTTAAATTATAAAAGTCCTGAGGAGTTATGTCTTCTTCCAAGTCTAACTTAAAATTTAAGCCTAAATTATTCACTAATTGGAATAAATCTTGTAGTTCATCCCAATCTGGTTCAGATTGAGAACAATAAATTGCCGGCACTCCTAAAGCATATAAATGTTCAGAAACTATTCTATTTGCTAAAACCACCACTTCAGTTAAAAGAGAACGAATTGGTAAAGACGGAGTTACTACAATTGCCCCCAACCTTCCATCATCAATATAATAATAATTACTTTCATCTAAAGTTATATCAAACCCTCCTCTTTCTAACCTTTGGCTTTTGATTAATGGAGCTAAAGAGAAGAAAAGCTGATTTAGCATTTCCAAAACCCTGCTCATATCTAAATCTACTTCCCCTGCACCTAACAAACCTTGTATTTGTTGATAACTTAGATGATGATCCACCTTAATTATACTGGGGACAATGGAATATTCTATAATTTGGCCAGTATCATCCATGGTAATTAAAACCGAAACACTTAAGCAATCTTTTCCTGGGGTTAAAGAAAGATGATGGTTACAATCCTCAGGGAATAAAGGCAAAACTTTATTGACAAGATAAATTGCTGTGCCTCTTTTTCTAGCTTCTTTATCTAAAGGAGATTCTGGATCGACGAAATAATCCACATCGCTAATATGTATACCTAATTGCCATCTTCCTTCAGATATTTTTTCTAAGCTAAAAGCATTTTCTATTAAAGGAATATTATCTATAATTACTTCTTCTGAGATACTTATAGTTAATAAATCTCGTAAATCTTCTCTACTTTGTAATTCAGTTTCAAAGTCAACTTGTCGTAACTCTTGAGCTATTTCTCTGAGATTTTCCGAAAAAAACTGAGGTAGATCGTGTTTACAACACACAATATCCGTATCAGCCGCTTCTTCCGCATCACTGCCGAGAATACGACTTACCTTACCAATAGGAGGAAATTGTGCAATTGGATACCTAAGTACCTTGACATGAACCAGATGATTGATGGCTTCATCTAAATTGTCCCCATTGATTTGTAAATTTAATTCAAATAATAGACGATCGTCTAGAGGCACTGCTCGGAAATGATCATTATCTTTAACAATTCTCGCCAAAACCGTAGGATTAGCACGCTCGACAATTAGCATTACTTCTCCTTCAGGAGAGCGGCGGCGACTACCTTCTTTAATAACTTTAACTAAAACCCGATCGCCATTCCAAGCATTACTGAGATGACTTTCTCGAACATAAATATCTTCAGCCTCTTCTTTATTTTGGATAGCAAAGCAAAATCCTTTACTCGAACAACGTAATTTTGCTTCTACCACATCTTCTTGATAGACTCGACGATACTTGCCAAATTCCTTGGTTAAAACCCCTATTTTTTCTAGAATATCAAGGGCTACTTGTAATCTTTCGATATCTTGATCATTAGCGCATTCTAATTTTTTCTCTAGTACTTTACCTGCGACTAATTTATCTTCGCTAAAATATGATAGTAATGTAGCGATTGAAAATTCCATCCACAACCATCCTCTTAATTCAATGAGCTTTTTTTTCTGGTATTCTTCCAACAGTAAATGTTATCTTATACAGTTTGGAGTCCCTAATTCAACCAGTAAATTTTACAACAACAATAATTCGTGAAGAACTTCGATTTTTACTTTCCTCTCCTACCTTGACTATCAGCAATCATGGCATAAGGGAAATAAGTAAATTTGCTTAAATCAAACCATCTAATTTCATATGCACTCATGGGGTGTTTTAGCTAAAATTATTTTGATGGAGTCTAAATATGAAGAGAGTCTTTAAGAATGATAGGGTTTGAAAATCCTAAATCTTGGATAGTTAACCAAAATTTACTCTCCCATTCTCCCCAATCTCCCCACGAGGGTATCTATGAAAATTACGGGAAAAATGATCTAAATCCCCTATGGATGGCTCATCCTATTTTTTGGTATTATATACCTACCTTAATTTAGGATGATTTAACCAGAGCTAGTTTATTATCCTACATTTTGGCGATTTTGGTTTTTCTAAATTGAGAAACAAAATTGCTAAGATATATTTTTTATAAAAAAAACTATGGAGATTTTTGTTGAACATTATGTTAAATAAGTTTAGAAATCGTTATCCTCAAGGTAGTCTTACTAGCGATTTAGTGAAAATCGATCGTTGTTCCTATATTGTCAAAGCTTTAGTTAAAGTGAATGATACTGTTTTAGCAAGTGGTTTAGCAGCGGCTTCTACAGTAGAAGAGGCAGAAGATCGTGCTAGGAATAGGGCTTTAGCTTTAATTGATCTTAATTTACCCTCTAAAATTGACAAAAATATTTCAAAGCCAGTGATAAATTCTAATTTTGAGGATTTAGATAAGTCAGAAGAAATCCATGGGGAAAATCCTAAAACAGATCATACTGTTAATAATAAGATCAAATCTATTCCATCTCCATCTATTGTTGAGGAAAACTTACATCAACAAGCATCATCCCCAATAACAGTTGAGTCTTTAACTGTCACTCAAGACAATTCTCCTTCTGGAGAATCATCCCCAATTTTAACTGAATCTTTTTCTCCTAGAGATTCTACAGATTTTATGGATTCTATGGATTCTATGGATTCTATAGATTCTATCCAATCTATTGAGGCTAACTCTTATTTTCAAGAATCCGAGTCAAATTTAAGGGATTCTTTAACTCCAACTGAAGATGATTCATCTCCAAAAGAATCCTTTCCCAAATTAGAGGAGTCTTTAACTTCAACTCATGGAAACTTGCCAGAGACGGAGGAATTATCAGATTTAAGAGAATCTTCTTTACCATTAACTCATGAAAACTTCTCAGAAACGGAAGAATTATCAGAATTAGCAGTAGGAGAAAATACATCTTCCAATTTTGGTGACTCTTTTTCACAAATCCAAGAAGATAATATTTTAGATTCTCCAGAATTAATCGAGAATGATGATCATAATCTTAATATTCAAACTGATGCTACCATATCAACTAATGAGTTTGATCCTAATGAAAACTCTAATCTAGAATCTTATTCAGAATCTAATCCAGAATTTTATCCAGAATCCAACCTAGAAAATGATTCAAATTCTCTAACATCACCTGAAACAATTGACATTTCTAATAAACCTGTGTATGATTTTACTGAAATTATGGCTAGAACGGATGGAGAAATGAAACGTCTTGGTTGGACAAAAGAAGATGGAGTTAATTATTTGCTCAAGACTTATGGGAAAAAATCTCGTCATTTACTTAATGATGAAGAATTAATTAAATTTCTTGAACATTTAAAAAATCTTTAATTTTCTAATTTAGTTTTAGCGAACAAGAATAAAAGTATTCAAAGAATTGATAAAAATTTTATACTTAAATTCTCTCAATTCTTTTTAAAAGAATACAGTAGCCTTATTAATTTAAATTTTAAATAGCTTAGAAAATGATTATTAAGTAAAAATTTTGCTTTACTTAATTTACTTATATCTCTCTTGAGATTTACTTAACCCTGTGAAGGAGGTTGACTAGCAGAAGGTTTGCGATTAATTACCTGATCAATTAAACCATAATCTAAAGCATCATCCGGAGACATAAAGAAATCTCTTTCTGTGTCTTCTGCAATTCGTTCATATGGTTGACCAGTATGTTCGGCAAGATGTTTATTAAGCTTTTCTTTGAGATATAAAATTTCTTTTGCCTGAATTTCGATGTCAGTTGCTTGACCTTGAGCACCTCCTAAAGGTTGGTGAATCATGATTCGAGAATTAGGTAAGCTCATGCGTTTGCCTTTTTCTCCGGCACTTAAAAGAAATGCTCCCATACTTGCGGCTAAACCAATACAAATGGTACACACATCTGGGCGAATCTGATTCATGGTATCGAAAATACCCAATCCTGCAGATACGGAGCCTCCTGGAGAGTTTATATATAGGTAAATATCTTTGTCTGGATCATCGGATTCGAGAAAAAGCAATTGAGCTACTATTAAGTTGGCTAATTCATCTGTGACTTGCTGCCCTAGAAATACGATTCTTTCTCTTAGGAGTCTTGAGTAAATATCAAATGCGCGTTCGCCACGCCCTGAACTTTCAATAACGGTTGGTATCATTCAATTCCTGCCTACTTATATCTTTATCAGATTTTAACAAAAAAAGATAACTCTTTTGGTGGGGAAAGCCGAATGAAAAATTTAGATATTTTGCTTTAATAGTGGTAGATATTGAGGAGAATGGGGAGAATGGGAGATGGGGTGAATGCTTTCTGGTGATGATGGGAATGGGGAGAATGGGGAGAATGGGGAGAATGGGGAGTTTCTTGAGACAAGGGAGAGTGGGGAGACAAGGGAGACTTGGGAGAAAAAGAGTGTATTTTATTTACTTATTGCTTATTACTTATTACTTAATCAATGATGGGGAGTTTCTTGAGACAAGAAAGAATAAGTATTGGAATTTATCTTTAACCAATACTATAATTTTGACTGATTAAATTATATTTCAGTCCCTCTTACTGGATAATTATTTTTGAGAATATAATCAATTCCAGAAATTAATT
The DNA here is from genome assembly GCA_028281945.1 of Prochloraceae cyanobacterium PL24a_bin.78. Lineage (GTDB taxonomy): Bacteria > Cyanobacteriota > Cyanobacteriia > Cyanobacteriales > JANQIW01 > JANQIW01. The sequence continues at coordinate 18,665 of JANQIW010000063.1, read as the reverse complement.
CACTAATAGGAGGACGACCGAAAGGATGAGAACCAATTACAGCATAGGTTAAAATACCATCAGGACGTACCATAAACACTGCTGGTTCACCAAATAAAGGAGGTTCGTTACTAAATTGACCTTTAGAAATATACAAACCCCAAGTTCGCATTACTTCTGGATCGATTCCATAGCCAATTTTCACGTTAGTTATACTCCAATCCTCTTGAGATTTTTTAGCGCGCTCTTGAGTATCACCACTAATAGCAATAACATTGACTCCTAATTTAGCAAAATCATCAATTTTTCCGTTGATATCTTGTAGCTGAGCTTTACATAAAGGGCAATGTAAGCCTCGATAAAAAAAGATAATAGTATAATTTTCTGGTTTTTGTTCTGATAATTTCCATACTTTTCCTTCAAGAGTTTGTACTTCAAGGGTAGGTGCAGGAATTCCGGTTAATGGTTTAGTTGTCGTAGCTTGAGTTGTTACCATGTTAACCTCTTCTAAGATTTAAACAATTACTTGCAAGTAAGTTATTTCTATTTTACCTATGTGCAAGTAAATGGTCAATATAAAAAATTGAAAGAATTTTCGAGGAATTAACTTGGCCTTCAAAGTGAATTACTTATTAAAGTTCAAAAACTTATCCAAAGCAGCCACCATCTCAGGAGGCCAACGGCGAATATTTTGCACCCACTCAATATCCTCATAACGATCGTCCATTCCCACAGCAGCTACCCAATTGCTTTCAGCCTCACCATCTTTACCTTTTTCCCAGAGGATAGCAGTCAAAGCAGCACGCATATCAGGAAACATCGGATATTTTCTGACGATATTTTGAATTTCACGAAGTGCCTCTTCCTTGTTTCCCAGTTGATATAGAGTTAAAGCACTATTGGCCCTTGCAAAAGCAAAATTTGGAGCAATTTCAAAAGCTTTTTGGTAATCAGCAAAGGCTTCTTCCCAGAGTTTTTGCCCTGCTTTAGCATTACCTCGGTTATTGTAGGCCATAGGATCATCTGGAATGATAGATAATACTTTGTTATAATCATCAATAGCATCATCATATTCCCCTTTTGCTTCTAAAGCTGCCCCACGATTAAGATAAGGATCCGGTGCATCAGGTGCTAATTCAATAGCCTTGTTATAATCAAGGATTGCCTCATCCACTTTATATTGACGAATACGACTATTGCCACGATTACTCCAAACAGCTGGATTAGTAGGGAATTCTTCTACTAAAACATCCCAATACTCTTCTGCTTTAGCAAAGTTACCATTTTCTGCTGCCTTAATTGCTTTAGATGCGATTTCTTCCCCTCTTTGTAATTGCTCTTCAGTAATATTTGGGGTTGTATCTGAAGTTGTAGCGTCTGCTGCCATTGCGGGTAAAGTTGCATTCCAAACTAAAACCATACACAATAAACTTAAAATCCAGCGAATCATTGAATAATCTCCTTGTTATTAACCAATTTCTATAATCTCATCAAGCTCACATTTTTTCTAAGTATTCTTGATAATTTAGTTCTTCTAATTTTGCTTGTTTTGCTAATACTGATTCTGTCAAATTTTTGCGGTATTGTAATACTTTATTTTGTAATTCGAGATCATGTGTTGCCAGAATTTGGATAGCTAGTAAACCGGCGTTTTGAGCATTGCCAATGGCTACAGTAGCTACGGGTATTCCTTTTGGCATCTGTACTATGGAATAGAGGGAATCAATGCCTTGTAAATTTCGAGTTACTACAGGCACCCCTATTACAGGTATGGGGGTTAAGGATGCCACCATCCCAGGAAGATGTGCTGCACCTCCTGCACCTGCTATGATTACTTTTATTCCTCGATTTTTTGCTGTTTGAGCATATTCTACCATTCTATGTGGTGTTCGATGGGCAGAGACAATGGCTACTTCTGTTTCTACTTCAAATTCTTCACAAATTTTGATGGCTTCTTTCATGGTTGGCAAATCGGAATCGCTTCCCATGATTATTCCTATTTTGGTTTTTTTTTCCTCCATTTCTTTTTTTATTTCCTATTTTTAATTACAAAAAAATTCAAGAAAATTTACCAGTTATTGTTAATTTTTTCTTGGGATATATTTATCTATTATAACACTTTGATTCACTAATCACTAATCACTAATTACTAAGAAGTAGGGAATAAGTTCAATCTTTTTAAGAATTAACAATGAGCTTATTTTGCTTTGATTTCTATTTCTGTCTTATACCAAATCTTGAATTCAAAGTTATCTTATTTTAATAGGCTAGAATTCCCGAAAAAAAATAATTGGATAGAAATTTATAAACACAGTTTGAGTTGTAGATTTAGTATTATACCAATTTTCAAAAATAATGATAAAGTTAAAATCTATATCTTCCCAAATCTTCCCAATCCTCCAATCTTCATATTCTCCCCACGAGGGTGTCTATCATAATTACGCGAAAAATAATATCAAGGATACTTCCTATACTTTACTATTTTGTTTGTATTAATTAGAGAAAATAAACTCAAAGAAAAAAGAAGATTATCAATGGTAAAATCATCATCATTAATACTAAAAAACTTGAGGTTAAAATCGAAATAAAATCATGGAAATAATCAACGCAAAAATCATAGGCTATCCCAATTTACAACGAATAATTATTAACGAAAATGGAATTATCCAAGAAATTATTCCTCAAGATTCTTCAAAGTTTACTTTAGAATCTCAACAAGTATTAAACGTAAAAGGAGATTGGATTTCTTTAGGAGGAATTGACTTACAAATTAATGGTGGCTTGGGATTAGCATTTCCCGATTTAGAAGAAAAACATTTAGACAAAATTGATGCAATCTCTCAGTATTTATGGCAACAAGGTGTGGATGGTTTTTGCCCGACTATCGTAACGACATCTAAAGAAAAAATTAATCGATCGTTATCAGTAATTTCCCTTGCTATTGCCCACCAAAATAACCAATCTTCCTTACAAAAAAATAGAGCAAAAATAATTGGAGTACATTTAGAAGGGCCATTTTTAAACTACGAAAAAAGGGGTGCACATCCGGCAGAATATTTATTACCTCCTACTGTAGAAAATGCCAAAGAAATTTTAGGAGATTACTCACAAATAGTAACAATCATGACTATGGCTTCAGAATTAGATAAGACAGGAGAATTAATTCCTTACCTAAAATCATTGGGAATTACTATTAGTCTTGGCCATTCATTAGCAACAGCAGAAGAAGCAAAAATAGCCTTTGAAAAAGGTGCATCAATGGTAACTCATGCCTTTAATGCTATGCCTAGTTTACATCATCGTAAACCGGGATTATTAGGAGAAGCAATAGTCAATGAAAATGTCTATTGTGGATTAATTGCAGATGGCCAACACGTTTATCCTACTACTATGAAATTGTTATTAAAAGCTAGTGATTATCATAAGGGAATATTTTTAGTTAGTGATGCCCTTTCTCCTATTGGATTACCTGATGGAATTTATCCTTGGGATGACAGACAAATAGAAGTCAAAAATGGCACTGCTAGATTAAAAGATGACACTTTAGCGGGTACAACTTTACCTTTATTAGTAGGGGTAGAAAACTTAGTAAAGTGGGGTATTTGTGATGTGGAAACCGCTATTCTTTTAGCTACTGAATCTCCAAGAATGGCAATAGGAATGTCAGGTTTTTCTCTAGGGCAAAAAGCTAATTTATTACGTTGGCATTGGCATCAAGAAAAGAATCAATTGAGTTGGAAAAGAATTATAGCTATGGATAAGTAGGTAGGCAAAAAAAGTTTGAAAATAAAAATTCAAAATCAATCCCTAAACACAGAAATAATAAGATTACCTATTTTTCTATTTAATTGTGCTTACCTACTTAATTGACTATGGATAATTAACGATAAAAATCAGTTTTTATTTTGCCATTGTTAGGGATATTGTAGACATATTTGTTTTGGTTTCTACTACTATAATTTGGAAAATATTATCTAATATCAAAGATGGTTTACATCGCCAGTTTATTTTAAAATGCTGGATTCTTTATATGGAGTAGATTTTATCCAGAAACGGGTTTGTGGTTTTTTAAAACAGGATTTAGTATTTAAGTATATCTAGTTAAAATCTTGTTAGAAATTATCAAAACAGATTAATTATGATTAGAATTTATATGGTTTTTCTTAAAGAATAATAGACACCCTCATGGTGGAATGGGGAGAATAGGAAGAATAGAGAATTAGGATTTGATAGAGAAGAGTAGAGGAAAATAAATTGTTGTTAATCATCCTAGATTTAGGAAATTTAAATTCTGTCATTATTAAAGACAATTTAATCTTAAACAAGACATAGGTGATTTGCTTCAATTTATAGGTATTCAAAAATTTAGGTAAAAACAGGAGTAGATTACTACCGAAAAAGTTATGCAACTATTACAAGGTAATCAGAAAATACATGAATATTCCTTTTCCTATCTAATATCAAGAAAGTCTTTATTAATGATAGAGTTAAAATTTCCTAATTTTAGGATAATTAAGAATAACTTTTTTCCTTAATTTCAAGATCAATAACTACTTCCCATTCCACTCATTCAACCCAATCTCCCCATTCTCCACGAAGATGTCTATGATAATTACGCGAAAAACGATATAAGTTAACGGTAACTATTGAAAAGTTAATTGATTAATTAACCTCAAAATTTTGGTATTCTTGAGTTGTTGATGTGTTATTTTTTTCTCAAAATAGGGGTGTTTTCTTTTAGCATACAAACCTTGTTTTTGTCAAGATGCCTTTATATTTCTTGATAAACACTTACCAATTGACAACCGAAATTGGTGTCACGTGTGGTGAAAAAATCTATTGTTTCATCTTTGGCAATTTCCTGAAACTACTATTCATAGGTGGTTTTGGTTTTAATTTTTGATTTTTAGTCATACCACGCCTGCGAGTTTCAATTTATTATACACCCTTCTGTTCTATTAAATTCGTTGCTTAATGAAAATTATTCTCATAGTTAATTTTTGTAAAGTATGGCATTTTTATCGAAATCTTAAAAGTAATCCTCACTAAAGATTAGTTTTTCTTATTTTGATTGACTAAATGGCATTTTTTTGCTAAGAAAATCAATTAAATTATTATCCTGTCACTTCTCAATGTCTTTCAATACTTCCTATCGCAATTTTCAAAAAGATAGAGTTTAGGGATGAGGGTATAATATCATTTTATCCATTAGTATGACATAGTTGGTGATGGAGAGACAAGGAAGACAAGGGAGACAAGGGAGATAGGTTTTGGGTTGAGAGTCAGTAGGTTTTCGATAGCTTTAACTCTATCACAGTTTTAGAAAATTGATATAAATTGAAGAATATATCTCCCATTCCCCATTCCCCCATTCACCCCATTCCCCTCATCTACCCTATTTACTCACTATTTAACTCTTCGACCACGAAACATACCAAAACGACAAAGCCCAGTGCCAAAGGCATATCGCATCAATAACAAAGTGGGAACTTCCCGTACAGATTTGATAAAACCACGGAAGCCGAAACGAATCCATCCTTGGGGTTTGATTATCCCTTGCCAAATAGTATCTAGCCAAGAGGGAAGGGTTTCTTGTGTCCAATCTGTGGTTTCTACTTTTCCTTCAACTAGGCCAGTTGCTTCTAAAAGTTCGGCAAATTCTTCGATGCTGGCAAAGGCAGGATGTGCCCATTGATCTAATAACTGTCTCATTACTAAGCTTTCTAGAAAATTTAGGGGCACTTTTCGATCGTCTCTTTGATTCCAATCAGCTACTACAAGGATGCCACCGGGTTTTAATACTCGCATTAATTCTTTTGCAAAAATTGCTTTATCTGGCATATGTGGCCCTGCTTCTATACACCAAACCACATCAAAACTGGCATCGGGATATGATAATGCCATGGCATCATCTACGCGAAATTCTGCATCCATTCCTGCTGGGGTTAATTCTTTGGCGCGTTTGACTTGTTGAGGGCTAATGGTGACTCCTGTCACTGAAAAGCCATAATTTTTTGCGAGAATGCGGCTACTTCCACCAATTCCACAGCCGACATCTAATACTGTTGTGCTTTTGGGCAGTTTATCTAAGTTTCCCCATTTCACCATTTCATTTACAAAGTCATATTTTGCAGTTAAAAAGTCTTTGTTTTTAGCTGGTAAATCGTAATATCCTAGGTGAATATGTTCTCCCCAGTAGTATTCTAGTATTCCATCATCTGTCCATTCATCGTATGAGTTTGCTACGGATTCTGATGATTGATATTTTCGAGTAAAAATTAGATATAATGCGATACTAATTGTTAATATTCCTGTTGTAATTCCTAGGGTTAGTGTTAATGGTGAGGTAATATTCATTCTTTATTGCTTTTAATTTCTTTTGATTGTGGTTTTGCTAGGGTTTCGATCGTAATTTTTGTTATTCTTGAAAATTTTGTATATTTTCTCTTAATATTTTATCATGTTTTTTAATCTTCTAGATTTTGGCTGTTATTTTTATTGGTTTATGGTTGTTATTCACTAGCTAGATTATTTTTTGCCAAGTAAATAATTTATTTTGTTAAATTTCTACTAGATAAATATTTGTTTGTATTTAAAAAGAAAAGAATATTTTTTTATGATTTTACTCTATTTTGATTTAGATATTTTTATGTTGTTTGATAGTTTATCTTCATTGTTTGGGGCTAATTTAGTGTTTGGTTTTATGGATAAAGCTTTATTATAATCTGCTATAGCTAAATGGTAATATTTTTTTGCCTGTAGTTTATTTCCTTCTTGTTGGTATTTAATGCCTAAATGGTAGTAAACTTTCCTGCGATTATTATAAGCATTAACATATTGAGGGTTAATGGTAATAGCAGTAGTATAATCCTCCATTGCCTTTTGGTATTCTTCCAAATTGTGGTAAACAACACCTCGATTATTGTAAGCATCAACATATTGAGGGTTAATGGTAATAGCAGTAGTATAATCCTCTATTGCTTTTTGGTATTCTTCCAAGTTGTGGTAAACAATACCTCGATTATTATAAAAGACGGCAGATTCGGGGTTAATGGTGATGGCTTGATAGAAATCCTCTATTGCTTTTTGGTATTCTCCGAAATTGTGGTAAACAACACCGCGATTATTGTAAGTATTAGCAAATTCTGGATTGATGGCAATAGCTTGATTAAATTCCCAGATTGCTTTTTGGTATTCCCCTAAATAATAGTAAGCTAAGGCGCGAAAATAGTAAGGGGAAACATCTTCAGGGTTGATGGCAATGATAGTGGTATAATCTTCAATTGCTTTCTGATATTCTCCTAAATGGTAATAAGCATTACTGCGGTGATAGTAAGCATTAACATCTTGAGGGTTGACGGCAATGACTTGATTAAAATCTTCCACTGCCTTTTGATATTCTCCTAAATGGTTATAGGCAACACCACGATGATAGTAAGTATTAGTATCTTGAGGGTTGATACTGATAGCAGTAGTATAATCTTCCATTGCCTTTTGATATTCTCCTAAATAAGAGTAAGCTAAACCACGAAAATAGTAAGAGTTTGCATATTGAGGATTGATGGCAATGAGTTGATTAAATTCTTCGATTAGTTTTTGGTATTCTCCTAGATAATAGTAAGCTAAGGCGCGAAAATAGTAAGGGTAAATATCTTGAGGCTTGATGGAAATAGTGGTGGTATAGTCTTGGATTGCTTTTTGGTATTCTCCTAAATCATAGTAAGTATTTCCGCGATGATAGTAACCATTCGCATCTTTTGGGTTGATATCAATAACTTGATTAAAATCTTCAATTGCCTTTTGATATTCTCCTTGATTGTAATAATCTATTCCTTTTTGATTGTAAAAATTAGTATCTCTACTATGGAAAACTTCAGTTTCATCTTGATTTTTATTAGATGGAAGTAGTAAATCTAACCATTCTTTCATAGTTTGAGGTCGATTTTTTGGTTCAACTGCCATTCCTTTGAGGATTGCATCATTAACGCGATCGCTTATTTGAGGATTTATTTGGTTAGGAGGGGTTAATGAATCATACTGTAATTTTTGTTTCCAACAAATAGGAGGAAGTTTTTTAGTTAATAAGTAGTAGAGTGTAACGGCTAAAGAATAAATATCTGTATATGCACCTCTTTTAGCTTCTGTAAAATATTGTTCTATGGGCATAAATTCAGGGATAAATCCAACTGATTTGAATTTGATTTCATCTTCAAGATATTCTCTCGCACTACCAAAATTAGTTAAAATTGCTTTTCCAGTATTTTTACAAAGCAAAATATTCGCTGGTTTAATATCTAGATGGAAGAAATATTGCTTGTGTATATACTCTAATGCTTCTCCGATTTGTTTGATATAAGTCAATGCTTCTTCTTCTGAAAGATAATTACGGGTTTTAAGATAATCATTTAGATTTTCGCCCTGAATATATTCTATTTCTATACACCATAATTTCTCTTCTTTAAAAATATTAGAAACTCTAATAATATTAGGATGAGTGCATTTCTGAATATCATAAGCCTGTTGTAGGAATCTTTCTTGATATTCTTCAAAGTCTTCTCTTATTTTAATTCTGTCACTTATAGTTTTAATTACAACATACTTATCATCTTGATTAGATTTTTTGATAGCTAAATAAGTATCTTCAAAGTCTCCGTTTCCTAATACTTTCTCAATGATGTATTCACCATTTTTCAGTTGATGCCCTTTTTCCCAAACCATATTTATTTCAGATAAAATTTTAAGTTGAATTTTCGTTTAAATTGTACCAAATAGTAAGAGCAATTTATCAGTAAATAATTTTTTGTTTTTAATTTATACTAAGTAAATATTTTTTTCTTTAAAAAGGAAAGGGATATTTTGTTATAGATATTTTTTATGGTTTTACTCTATTTTGATTTAGAGATTTTTAAGTTGATTAGCTACTATATTTCGATTATTTAATACTATTTTATGATATGGTTTTATAGATAAGGCTTTATCATAATCTGCTATAGCTAAATGGTAATATTTTTTTGCCTCTTGTTTGTTTCTTTCTTGTTGGTATTTAATACCTAAATCATAGTAAACATTACCACGATTATTGTAAGGAATCACATATTTAGGGTTAATTTTGATGACTTGATTATAATCTTCCATTGCCTTTTGGTATTCTTTTAAGTTGTAATAAGCAATACCGCGATTATTGTAAGTTTCAGAAGATTGAGGGTTAATTTTGATGACTTGATTATAATCTTGAATTGCTTTTTGGTATTCTCCTAAATCGCAGTAAGCATTACCGCGATTATAGTAAGCATCACCATCTTGAGGATTGATAACGATTGCTTGATTAAAGTCTTCAATTGCCTTTTGATATTCTTTTAAGTTGTAGTAAACAACACCGCGATTATTGTAAGTGTTAGCAGATTGAGGGTTGATGGTTATAGCTTTAGTATAATCTTGGATTGCCTCTTGATATTTGCCTAAATTCCTGTAAGCAATACCACGATTATTATAGGCATCAGTATCTGTCGGATTGATAGCTATAGCTTTATTATAATAATCCACTGCTTGTTGATATTCCCCTAATTGAAGGTAAATTTTCCCACGATTATTGTAAACCTTACTATTAATATTCGGGTATTTGAGAATCTCACTATCTTGTGTAATAAATCCTAAATCATGTTGCAAAGCTTGACATATCAAAAGCCGATCGAAAGGATCTTTATGTAATAATGGTAAATTAATAAGATGTTTAATAGTGTCTTCATCAACTATAAGAGTTTTAATTAAATGTTGTTTTCTCTTAGTAGGAAGATAAATTTCAGGAGATTTCGGCAAATCTAGCTTACCTAATTGATATTTAATAACACATTCCCAAATAGAAACAACACTTAAAAATACTTCATTGTCAGGGTTTTTAATTTCTTGAGATAATACCTTATCTAATTTATCGTCATCTGTAATTAACCAAAGAAAAATATGAGTATCTAAAAGTATTTTCATTGATAAAATTCATCCACAATCTCATCAGGTAAAGCATCATTAAAATCATCGCCAATGGTAAACTCACCCTTAGCAAATCCCGTCGGCCGAGTTTTATTTTCCTTGCTTAAAATTTGACAAATTGTCTCGATTTCTCTATTAGATAAAGGATTCAAGGGATCTAATTCTTCATCGTTTTCCAGTAAATACTTCCATTTTTTCATCAATTGGGATGGAATTTCTGGTGTTTCTTCTCCTTGGAGGGAATCTTGGTTTACATCCAATTCATCAATAAAATTTGAGACTAATTCAAGTTCTTCTTCAGATAATAAATTTAATTTTTTTTCTAGATTATTTCTACTTCTTAATTCCATAGAGTTTATTCTTCCATAATTAATTAACATTATACCTTATCTTAAGCTTAATTAAAAACCATGGCAAAATCCCAAACTTAAACCAGTAGATATTTCCTTTATATCTCTGCAATTCCATCTGTCAAATTCCATCTCAAATTGTCTCTTGAACTTAAAACGAATGTTCATTATAAATCTTCTTTAAACAACTCATCCCAATTTTCTAAAATAATAATCATGTAGAAAAATTCTGAATCTAAAATAATTAACCAAAATTTATTTTCCCCAATCCAAGATTTAAGTAATAAGTAATAAGTTAAGTAAGTAAGTAATAAGATTCACTAAATTCTCCCTTGTCTCCCTTGTCTTCCTTGTCTCCAGAAACTCCCCATCTCCCATTCAGCAAAAACCATTCTCAACAAAGCACTTAAAACACAGTCGGGATGACTGGATTTGAACCAGCGACTCCTTCGCCCCGAACAAAGTGCGCTACCAAACTGCGCTACATCCCGATAATATCCCGATAATATAATTAATTATAACATTTAAAGATCCCAAATAGAAAGGAAGAAATCCAAAGTGAGTATAAAACCCAATTGGTTAAGAGTAAAAGCACCTCAATGGCAACGAGTTGGAAATGTCAAAGGAATCCTCCGGGATTTAGGGCTAAATACGGTTTGTGAAGAAGCATCTTGCCCCAACATTGGAGAATGCTTTAATGCCGGCACAGCAACTTTTTTAATTATGGGTCCTGCTTGTACCAGGGCGTGCCCATATTGTGATATCGATTTCGAGAAAAAACCCCAACCTCTCGATCGTAATGAGCCAAAACACCTAGCGGAAGCAGTAAGACGTTTGCAATTAAATCATGTCGTCATTACCTCCGTGAATCGAGATGATTTACCAGATGGGGGCGCAAATCAATTTCTACGCTGTATAGAAGAAATTCGAGCTATTTCACCTGATACCACCATCGAAGTCCTTATCCCCGATTTATGCGGCAACTGGGAAGCATTAGAAGTGATTATCCAAGGCAAACCAGAAGTACTTAACCATAACACGGAAACCGTACCCAGTTTATATCGAAGAGTACGCCCTCAAGGAAATTATGAACGATCACTAGAATTACTCCAACGTACCCGTGAAATTGCCCCTTGGATATATACCAAATCAGGAATCATGGTGGGATTAGGAGAAACCGATGGAGAAGTAAGAGAAGTGATGAGGGATTTACGCAAAGTAGACTGTGATATTTTAAGCATCGGCCAATACTTACAACCATCCCCAAAACATTTACCAGTCAAAGAATTTATTCCCCCTGAAATGTTTGAAAGTTGGAGAGAATTTGGGGAATCCATTGGTTTTTTGCAAGTAGTCTCATCTCCCCTTACTCGTAGTTCATATCACGCAGAAGAAGTACGCAAATTAATGAGTATTTATCCTCGAAATCCTTAAGTCAACAAATCTTAACTAAATATTCCTTAATTTATGGGAACAAATCCACCCAAAATGTCTTCTAATAAAAAGAAAAGTCTTTCAGGAATTATCAAATTAATTCCTGTAGTAATTTCTTAAGTTATCCTAAAAAGCAAATCTAACCCCAAGTATTATTTTTATTTCCAGTTGATTAAAAAAAAATATATACTATAGTGTTCTTTTTGCTACTACCCTTGGGAAAACTAAGTAATAGGGTGATAAGAAATAAGCCACTAAATCAAATTTAATTATGAGTGGAAAAATGCTATGTCAGCTATACAAAATAACGATTATAAAGATTCTCTTGATAAATTAAGATCCCAAGATCTAAATTTAGATAATGAATTGAAAGTAAATAAAAATATAAAATATAATCGAGCAACAACAGATTTAGTCAGATTATATCTATCAGAAATTGGTCGAGTACCTTTATTAAATCAAGAAGAAGAAATTAAGTTAGCCCAACAAGTTCAAAGTTACATAAATTTGGTGGAATTGGGAAATCAATCTCAAGAGCAAACATCAGAAATAAAAATAAAGCTATCAGAAATAAAACCATCTTTTGTAATAGAAAAAAAACGTTGGGCAGAAATAGCAGGCATTGAAATACAAGAGCTAGAAACAGTTCAAAAGGCAGGTATTCGAGCCAAAGATAAAATGATTAAAGCTAACCTGCGTCTTGTAGTTTCTATTGCTAAAAAATATCAGAATCGGGGTTTAGAATTTCTCGATCTCATTCAAGAAGGTACTTTGGGTTTAGAAAGAGCGGTGGAAAAATTCGATCCTACCAAAGGATATCGATTTAGTACTTATGCCTATTGGTGGATTCGTCAAGGCATTACAAGGGCCATCGCTACTCAAAGTCGTAATATACGTTTACCAATTCATATTACAGAAAAACTCAATAAAATCAAAAAAGCCCAACGTTTGATATCTCAGGAAAAAGGCGGCATTGCTACTATTGAAGAAATTGCTAAAGAGTTAGAAGTGACTCCATCCCATATCAGGGAAGTATTAGCTAAAGTTCCTCGATCGATTTCTTTAGATATCAAAGTAGGTAAAGATCAAGATACTGAGTTAAGTGAGTTGTTAGAAACAGAAACCGCTACTCCAGAAGAGAATTTGATGCAAGATTCTCTCAGAAGTGATATCGAGGATTTAATGACTACCCTAACTAATCGAGAAAGAGATGTCATTAGAATGCGGTTTGGTTTTCAAGATGGTGTCTCTCGTTCTTTGGCATATGTGGCTCGTGCTCTGGATTTATCACGAGAAAGAGTTCGCCAAATTGAATCAAAAGCTATGCACAAATTACGGCAACCTAAACGCTCTAGACAAATGCGTGATTATTTTGAATCTTTACAATAATATTTAAAGTTCACTTTAGTTATTAATTTAATTTTTTATTACTAGTTGTAAGTTCCTGTTTTGATTTATTCCAAGTTATAAATCAGATGATCTCAAGAGAAAAAACTATCTTTCTTTTTTGTAATCATCCTTTAATTAGTGATTTTTTTGAATCTAAATTCCAAATTAACTAAATTATTTTTGAAGAAAAATAACAAATAATTCTCAACATTGATTATTGCCAATTTAACTCTACAAATTAAATACTCCCTAGATAATAATTTAAAGAATTTTTTAGATTTAAAGATCCTCAAAAAATGGAAGATTAAAGTGTAGAATAAGAATTCCTATAAATTGGTAAACTAAACTTTTATGACTCAAGTATATTCAGTAGAAATTAATCACCAAGGTAATACTTACAATATCGAAGTACCAGAAGACAAAACCGTATTACAAGCTGCCCTAGATGCAGGAATCGATTTACCAAGTTCTTGTAATGCCGGAGTATGTACCACCTGTGCTGGTTTAATCAAAGAAGGAAGTGTCGATCAAAGTGAAGGAATGGGTTTATCCCCAGATTTACAAGCTCAAGGATATGCTTTACTATGTGTCTCTTATCCTCGTAGTGATTTAAAATTGGAAACAGAAAAAGAAGATCTAGTTTACAATGAACAATTTGGTTTGTCTGTTTAAATATCTGTTGAATCTTTCTTAGATGTTAGAAATTTCTTTATGGCCAAAAGAGTTCAATCTCAAAAACTCAAAACTTTAAGACATCAGCCAGTAAAAAGCTTACTCTTACCAGAAGAAAAAAAAGCTTACTATGATTTACAAGGAGAAGACTGGAAAACTATAGAGCAAGAAGTATTCAAATTGCAAGTCAGAATTTATCATGCTTCTTGTAATGGGGATTTTCCAACTCTTCGTAAACTGCAAAAATTATTATTGAATAACTCTAGATCTGCTAAAATGCTGGCTATTTATAAGCTAAATAAAGTCAGATCATTAGTTAAAAATAGCAAGATCAACCAATATGATTTGAGTTGCTTAAAGGCTCATATCAGTTATGAAATAGTCGAACATTTAAGATTAACAGATCATAATTCCAAACCTGTGAGGGGAAAATGGATTCCTAAACCAGAATTTACCATCAAATGTCCTTTAAATATCCCCTCTATATATAATCAAGTTTTACAAACATTGGTAAAATTTGCCCTTGAACCTGAATGGGAAGGAAGATTTAACCCTAATATTTATGGTTTTCGCCCGAATAAATCTTGTCATGATACAATCAAAGCTATATTTAATTTTGTACAAGAACGATCTACTTATGTTTTAAAGGCAGAAATCACAGGTTTTGATAGTATTCATCGATTAAAATTACTGGAAAAAATCAATACTTTCCCTTCCCTCAAAAGGCAAATCAATGCTTGGCTACAGACAGGTATTTTTCAAGATAATCCTTTCTCTGAAAAAGTTTTGGATAAACCAATGGATAATTCATGGGATAATGCAATTTCTCCTTTATTAGCCAATATTGCTTTACATGGTTTGGAAAATTCTATAGAAGATTATTTTAATACTCAGAAATCCTCCTCAGAAAAAATGATTCGCTATGGTGATGAGTTGGTTGTTTTTCATCATGATTCAACTCTCCTAGAAGGATGTATTGATATAATAGAAAAATGGTTGCAGGAAATAGGATTAAAACTTAATAAAGATAAAACGAAAATAATACACACTCTAAATATCCATGAAGAAAATTCTCCGGGATTTGATTTTATCGGTTTTCATATTAGACAGTTTCCAATAGGAAAACATAAGAGAAGAAAAGATAAAAATGGGAATTTACTAACTTTTGAAACGATTATCACTCCATCAAAAGATGAAATAAAAAAACATTATCGTAAAATTGCTCAAGCAATTGAGAGCAAAAAAGCAGATACTCAAGAAAATCTCCTCAAAGATTTGAATCCCAAGATTGAAAAATGGTGTCAACATTATCGCTATGTCATGAGTCAAAAAAGTTTTTCTAGACTAGATTATTTAGTAGACTGGAAAATCTGGAGATGGTGCAAGAGAAGACATCATAATAAAAATAACAAATGGCTTAAAAATAAATATTATCAATGGGTTACTAATGAAAAAAAAGAAAAAGCTTCCGTATTTGGTACTAATGAAGGGCTAAAATTAGTTAAACATACCCAGACAAAAAGAAGTAGATATTTTCCAAGTCAAGCAGATAAATCTCCTTATGGTTAAGATTATCCTATTATTTTGTCAAAACCTAATTCAGATTTATTATAAAAAAGATAAAAAATTCAATATCAAAGCTTGCTTTACTAAGGCAATTAATTAAGAATTATGATTAGATATATTATCATAATTACTATTATTACCAAAATTAGCAATATTAAGTAACTGACAAACTTCTTCATCAGTAGTTTGAGAGAAATCTTGATACCAAAGACTAATAGAACTAAGGGATTTTGGCTGCTTTAAACAAATAATTTCATTCACTAAATCTTGGAATTCTCTCAGAATTGAAGGCGGTGCCACAGGTATAGCGATTACAATACTTTTAGGATTTTGCTGTTTTAAAGCAGTTATAGCTACTCTTAAAGTGGCTCCTGTAGCTATACCATCATCCACAATAATAATCGTACGATTTTCTATTTCAGGAAAAGGGCGATTTCCACGATAAGCGCGATCGCGACGTTGTAATTCTTGTTTTTCGTGATGGATAATAGACTCAATGGCAGATTGTTTTATTTTCAGCCATTCTAAAATATCCTGATTCATAACTATTATCCCTCCCATGGCAATTGCGCCAATAGCTAATTCTTTGCGTCTTGGTGCCCCCAATTTTCTCACTAAAAAGATATCTAAAGGCAAATTGAGAGCTTTAGCTATTTCAAAAGCAACTGGCACACCACCACGAGGAAGCCCTAATACTAATACATCTTGGGAATTAGCATAATGGGTTAATTTTGACGCTAATAAAACCCCTGCTTCCTTTCTATTGGCTAATTGCTCGTTCATTTTAAATCTTTATATAAGGAATACTTGAGATGTTGATCATTAACTGTTAATAATTAACAATTGATCATTCCACTATACATTGAGCTTAATTTCTGTTTGATGCCGTAAACAGGTTTTTCACCTTGAATTATTGTTTCTTAAATTATAGCACAAATACAGGGGTTAAAACCCCCATTACTTCAAGATTCTTTTCCTATCGTGCTTATTAGTAAATCAATCAATCAACATAAGGATAAAATCTATTTTTTTCTATCAAAATTAGTAATAAATTCTAAATGTGATTTAACTTCTCTAGGTTTTCGCCAGACATCATGTAATTCTTTACTAGCATATAAGGGCAAACCATCTCCATTATGAAGGGAATTAGGCTGACTTGAATTCCCATAAACTGTTAAAGATTTAGCTTTTACAGGTTGAGAAAACTCAATGGCAGCAATATAACTATCTCCTGCTACTACTTTAAATTTTTCATTATTTGTAGGGGCAATTTCCACAACTTGAAAGCTACCTAATTTACCTAAGCCTCCACTGGCGGGTAATTGTTGTGCACCAGAACCCATACTTACTACTTCACCCCATGGTACATCAAGGGAACCATATAGTAATTTAACTTGAGCTGCTACCCCTTCTAATACCCCTAAAGCAATATTAAAGTCTTTTAAACCTGTGGGTGTATCTAAAGGATTGGTTTCATTCCATGGTTTACCAAATAATAAATTGGATGAATCTAAAGAATTTGCCCATAAGGTAAATAATACTGCTCCTCGACTATCGGCATTACTTTGACCATTCCATTTGGCTAAAACTTCCGCTGCTTCTTTACCTAAAGGGTTTCCTAGCAACCTAGCGGCGGGAATTAGATATTCTAATAAGCGATCGGCTGCTTCTAATTGGGAGTCAAATTTAAGAGAAATCATCTCGTCTAAATCCATTTTTTCTCTATCTTTTAAAAGCTTAATTGATTTTTGAGTGCGAAGAAGATCCTCTGCTTGTGCTAAAGAAGAAGGTGCGAAATAACTAGGATAATCTTTTGAATTGATTTCAGATGGAAAAGTACTACTCCAAGGTGGATCATTTGTGTTTTGTAACCAACCAGTAGTAGGATTTAACAGTCGAGGTAATTCTTCATAGCCATGATATTCAGTCCAAAGAGTATCACTTGTATCTCCAGCTAAGATTTGACTTCCATCTTCATTTTTATCATTACGTTTAGGAATTAAGCCGTTAAAGACATACATGATTTGCCCTTTTTTGTCGGCATAGACGATATTAAATAATGGTAATTGTAATTGCTTTAATGCTGTCTCGAATTCTTCTAGATTATTAGCCTTAGCCATCTGGAAAAATTGTTCCATAATTGAGGATTTATCTTCTCCAGCTACTCGTAAAGCATATGCTTTATTACCTTTTTCGGCGATAATGGGACCATGAATTGATTTTTTAACAACAACTTCTTTTTCAATAATCTTGCCTACTTTAATAACTTGTTTCTCTTCTTCAAAAGGGCGAATTTCTCCATTGTAAACATAGCCATTTTCTGCTAGAGTTAACTCATAAATATCAGCAGCATCGGGATTATTCATACTTAAAGTCCACCCCAAATTATCATTAAAAGCGATGGATAACATGGGCATTCCCACTAAAGCTGCACCATAAGCATCAATTCCGGGGGCAGTTAATTGGGCTTCATACCATAGATATAAATCCCTCCAAGGTAAATGCGGGTTGGCAAGTAACAAAGAATTACCATTTAAAGAACGAGATGGAGCGATAGCCCAAGCATTAGAAGTGGCATTAATACCTTGAGTTTTTAGATTAGCAATAGCATTAGGAGAGATTAAAAAATGATAATAAATAGTTCTTTGAATATGAGCTAAAATATCTACTCCACTAATTGGCAAAACTTCTTTAAATTTTTCTTCAATATCATCAGGATTTTCCATAATATATTGATTAATTCCCTGAGCAAAAGCATCTAAATAAGACTGCATTTCTGGAGATTGAGAATCATACCATTGAAGAGAATTAGTAGGAATGCCCATTTTTACTACATACTCATCAGAATCAAAATATTTAGGACCCCAATATTCAGCAGCTTTCCCTCTAGCTTGTCCATATAACTGTAAAATTAAATTTCCATGACTTTGTGCCTGTGCCCAACCAAAGGCTTTAAATAAATCGGAATTATCTTTAGCATAAATATGAGGAATACCGTAAGTATCCCAGAGAATTTCAGTTTTTTGTTGTTTTAATGAAGGAATTGTGATGCTTAATAAAACAATCAGAAAAATACTTGCCAAAGTAATAATTAGTTTAATCTTTTTAGATATTTTAAGATTTAGCAATTTCCATTCCCAAATAAAGAGCTAAAGTATTTATAGCAAACACTCTGCCAATATACAATTAATATCAGAACTTCCGCAGCAACACTATATGTAGTGGCATTATGAAACTAAGCGCATGGGAATAGATGGCGATCGCAGTTCATGTTGCAAATAAGATTTCAAC
>JANQIW010000058.1 GCA_028281945.1 Prochloraceae cyanobacterium PL24a_bin.78 | reverse complement strand
AATTATATTATTTTTATAAAAAAACTAAATAATATCTTCCCAAAATCCTCTCTAACTCAACATTAATTAAAAAAAATAATCAAGCAAAAAATGTTATAGTTAAGACTAATCAAAAAAAATAGAAAAAGAAAAATAACAAAAAATTTTTATGTTTGATGCACTCGCCGATCGTTTAGAGGAAACTTGGAAAAAACTTCGGGGAAAAGACAAAATCTCCAAAACAAATATCCAAGAAGCATTAAAAGAAGTAAGAAGAGCCTTATTATCAGCAGACGTAAATCTTCAAGTAGTCAAAACATTTATTCAAGAAGTAGAAACTAAAGCATTAGGATCCGAAGTAATCGCTGGAGTTAATCCAGGACAACAATTTATCAAAATAGTATATGACGAATTAGTAAACATCATGGGGGAAAGTAATGTTCCCCTCAATCAAGCAGAAAATCCCCCTACTGTAATCCTCATGGCAGGTTTACAAGGAACCGGGAAAACCACCGCCACAGCAAAATTAGCCCTCTATTTAAAAAAACAAAATCGCAGTTGTTTGATGGTAGCAACAGACGTTTATCGCCCAGCCGCCATCGATCAATTAATCACCCTAGGAAAACAAATAGAGATACCAGTATTTGAACTAGGAAAAGATGCAAATCCCGTAGAAATTGCCCGTCTTGGTTTAGAAAAAGCCAAAGAAGAATCCATCGATACTGTGATCATTGATACAGCAGGAAGATTACAAATAGATGACAAAATGATGGGGGAATTATCCCAAATCAAAAAAACCGTCCAACCCCATGAAACCCTTCTAGTAGTGGATGCTATGACAGGGCAAGAAGCAGCTAATCTTACCCGCACATTCCATGAACAAATCGGCATAACAGGAGCAATTCTTAGTAAACTTGACGGAGATAGTCGCGGTGGTGCAGCCCTTTCTGTTCGTATAATTTCTGGACAACCAATTAAATTCGTTGGTGTTGGGGAAAAAGTAGAAGCACTCCAACCTTTTTATCCCGATCGCATGGCATCTAGAATCCTCAACATGGGAGATATTCTTTCCTTAGTGGAAAAAGCCCAAGAAGAGCTAGATTTAGCCGATGTGGAGAAAATGCAGTCAAAAATGGCAGAAGCAAAATTTGACTTCAATGACTTTCTCAAACAAATGCGAATGCTAAAAAATATGGGATCTTTAGGAGGGGTATTAAAACTGATCCCGGGCATGAATAAACTCAGTAATACCGACTTAGAGAAAGGAGAAGCGGAATTAAAACGCACTGAAGCAGCCATCAACTCCATGACACAAGAAGAGCGAGAGCATCCAGAATTACTAGCCAAATCTCCCAGTCGCCGTCGTAGAATCGCCAAAGGTTCAGGCCGACAAGAAAAAGATATCTCCAAGCTGATTAGTGACTTTACCAGAATGCGCTCTATGATGCAGCAAATGAGTCAAGGAGGAATGCCAGGAATGCCCGGAATGGGTGGAATGCCCGGAATGGGTGGAATGCCCGGAATGGGTGGTGGTTTATTTGGTGGTGGAATGCCAGGAATGCCACAAGCAGGATTTCGAGGATCCTCAGGAGGCAAAAAGAAGAAAAAGAAAGCCAAAAAAAAGAAAGGATTTGGTACCTTATAATAGTAAGTATCAATTTATATAGGTTAAAATGGTTAAACTACGTTTAAAAAGATTCGGAAAGAAAAAAGCAGTAAGCTATCGGATTGTAGCTATAGACAGTGCATCTCGTCGAGATGGTCGTCCCTTAGAAGAATTAGGTTTTTATAACCCTAGAACGGATGAAACCAGGTTGAACGTACCGGGCATCGTTAATCGCTTAAAACAGGGAGCTCAACCAACAGACACTGTGCGTAGCATCCTCCAAAAAGCGAAAGTTTTTGATCAAGTCAATGCCTAAGACAACAACAATTACCACTTCAAGGGAAACTATTAGTCCCAATTACAACGGGCTAGTACAGTTTCTCATCGAACCATTATTAGAATACCCAGAAGATCTCAGTATTTATTGCGAATATTCCAACCAAAATAAACGGGTTTGGATTCGAGTAGCATTTGACGGAAGTGATCGAGGGCGAGTTTATGGTCGTGGGGGTAGAAATATTCAGGCAATTAGAATAGTCTTAGAAACCGCCGCCGCCGCCGCCGATCAATCCTTGTATTTGGATATCTATGAGAATAATGAAGAAAGAAAACCCAAAGTTAGAGTAAAACCAACTCCGAGAAAGTTAGTACAAAGAAAACACCGAGTGCGTCGGTCGGGAATTCCTAAACCTCTGGCCAAACCTCGTCTTCTTTGAAATGAAGATTAGAGTTACTTAAAATATGCCAGATAGTTTGTAGAAGGGGGTCTAAACCAAATCGAGTAACTGCTGAGATAGTGAAAATTTGAGAAGAAGTAAGTTGTTTTAATTCATTGATTACGAAATTTTCGATTTCAATATCAACAGCATCACATTTATTCAGAGCAATAATTTGTTTACGATAGGGCAACCCCCGCCCATAAGCCTTTAATTCTTCTTGAATAGTTAAATAATTTTCTATAGGATCCATGGCTGTAAGATCAATGAGATGTAACAGTAAACGAGTTCTTTCAATATGGCGTAGGAAATCATGGCCTAAACCAACTCCAGAATGAGCATTAGCGATTAAACCAGGAATATCAGCAAAAACTACACCATCTCCAGTAGGTTTGCGAACTACTCCTAGATTAGGAACTAAAGTAGTAAAAGGATAATCAGCAATTTTAGGGCGAGCTGAAGATACTGCCGCAATAAAAGTAGATTTACCTGCATTTGGTAAGCCAATAATACCTACTTCCGCCAATAATTTTAATTCTAGGAGTAAAAAGCGTTTTTCTCCTGATAAGCCTGGTAAAGCGTATTCAGGTGCTCGATTGCGATTACTGAGAAAATGTTTATTTCCTAAGCCACCTTTACCACCTTTCGCTACTATTAAGGTTTGTCCAATTTCTACTAAATCTCCCAACAATTCATGGGTTTCCTCATCATATACCATGGTTCCACAAGGTACTTCAATAATGCGATCGTCCCCTGAAGCTCCAGTACAATTATTCGGGCCTCCACGACGACCATCACTAGCTTTAAAACGACGGGCGTATTGAAAATCTAGTAAGGTTTGGAGATGTTCCACTGCTGTTAAAATTACTGAACCTCCATTGCCTCCATTCCCCCCAGCTGGGCCTCCGGCTGGTACATATTTTTCCCGCCGAAAAGCTACTATCCCATCTCCACCATTTCCTGCTTCTACTTCAATAAATGCTCTATCGATAAATTGCATTTGAATTTAAACCTTAAGAAAGCACGGTAAATGCCGTGCTTAGAATATCAAATAAGAATATTAAGTATATAACGGCTTTAATTTAGATAAACTAAAGAATTTTAGGGTTAATTTATCTTTTTACTTTTTTTTTAAGAAAAGCTATTAACTAAGTTATTATATATACTTACTCACATCTTCCTTGCATTCGTCTGCTAGAAAAGATAAAGAGCGAAAACGTAAACCTACCAATTGTTCATAAAGAGGATTGATTTTACACATTGCTGGAATATGAACCAGTTTTTTTCCGAAAAGAGTAATATCTCTTTCAAAAGGACATTGAGAAGGAATCATTTTACAAATGAATCTAGCGATTTTTGGATCTTTAACATCCATACCATCCAACCAATCTTTTACAGGAGTTAAAGCATTTTTATGATCTTGAGGTGGAGCTAATGGTGATCCTGCTGGTGATGTTTGCATTTCTTGTTTTTGGCAATCATTAGGATCTTCTAGGGTAGTCTCCAAAGATTTTAAAGCTTCTATCTCTAGTCCTAAAGCATTACAAAAACTTTCGATTACTTCTTTTTCAGGAGGTGAATAAAAACCATCAGCAACCGCCATCATTACCGCTGTTCTTAAGAAATTTTCTCCTGTCTCTTTGTCTTTTCCTAAACCAGAAGCTAATTCTTCTGGAGTAATTTGTTCTAAAGAAAATGGATCCTCAGAAGATGCAAAAACCTCTGTAGTTAACTCAACAAATAATTTTTTTTCGTCATCATCAAAATCTCCGTCAGCCCAAGCTATTGTTAGTAATCCTCTTAGCCACGCTGTTATTTGAGCTTCAGTATAGTTAAATTCAGTAGTAGTTGTCATAATCTTTTAAAAAAGTTTTTACTCTCGACATTATCAATTTTACCGTTTTGATTGATATCTATCTATTCTTATTATAAAACACAGTTTGTTCTCAATTTATAGAGAAGGATCAATGAATTAATTACTAATAACAATTTTATCTCAATTTGTCTTTAAATAATGATGGATTTAAAACCACCCATTCTCCCCATTCCTCCCATCCAAGATTAAGTAATAAGTAATAAGTCATAAGTCATAAGATTACTAAATTCTCCCAAGTCTTCCCTTGTCTCAAGAAACTCCCCATTCCTCCCATTCCTCCCATTCTCCCCATTCTCCCCATTCTCCGTGACAACCATTCTTCAGAAATCATTCTCCTACTCAATGTCTATACATAGTTAAAGAAAAACCATATTACTTTTTGGATGTAGCCATTGCCCCTACCCCTAAAACCTCTATCCCTTCAAACCTCAAAATTTTTGCTGCTTCTTTTACCGTAGTTCCCGTAGTATAAATATCATCTATCAAAAGTATAGGATCTCTAGGACGACGTTTCAAGAAAGACTTACCAATAGTAAACGCCTCCAACACATTTTGCGATCGTTCTTCTCTACTCAAACCAAACATAGGTGATGTTTCCCGCACTCGAAGTAAACCTTTTAACTCTAAAGAGTATCCAGTTAACTGACAAAAACCTCTAGCAATAATTTCAGCTTGATTAAAGCCTCGGCTTTGTAACTTTTTAGGATGAAGAGGAATTGGAACCACTACCAAATTTTTGATTTTACTGGTAAAAGATTGAGCTAACCAACTTTGGGCTAAGAAATAACCCATTTCTTCTCCTATTTGAGGATAATTATCATATTTCATCCTAGCTAAAGCCAATTTCAAAAAACCATCATAACTTCCCCAAATAAACACCGGTAAATCACCTTGCCAAAATCGAAAACAATTATTGAATCGATAATCTTCTAACTTTCTTTGACAAGATGAACAAATATACTCGTCGCTAGGATTTTCGCAAAGAGGGCAATTTGATTTGAGAAATAAATTTAGAATCTTTTTAATCATTGTTGTATTCATTATGGTGTTAATTCTCCATATCAGTATTTTCAGGATTTTCTGATATTTCAAGATCGTAATAAAATATAACCATATTTAACAAATCGACAAAATTTTTGATATACTCTGGATAACGAAAACACTATTTAGATTACCAATGACTGCAAAAACACAAACCAACAAAGACGATAAATATTTAGCCATAATGAAAAACTTTTCCGAACGTTATGCTAAAATGACTGACACCTATTTTTGTGTAGATCTAGGAGTTACAGCTGTAGTAATCGAAGGATTAGCCAAACACAAAGAAGAATTAGGTGCTCCTTTATGTCCATGCCGTCACTATGAAGACAAAGAAGCAGAAGTGAAAAATGCTTATTGGAATTGTCCTTGTGTACCTATGCAAGAGCGTAAAGAATGCCATTGTATGTTGTTCTTAACTCCTGATAATGATTTTGCAGGAGATAAACAAGAAATCGCTATGGAACAAATCCAAGAAGTTCGTGAAAACCAATTAGCTTAGGACAAAAAATGCCAGAACAGCAATTTTGGCAAGGGATTGAGCAATTCAATCAACAAGAATATTACCAATGTCACGATACTTTAGAGGCTCTGTGGATGGAAGCTTCAGAGTCCGATCGGGCTTTTTATCAAGGAATTTTACAAATATCAGTTGCCTGTTATCATCTAGGTAATGGGAATTTTCGTGGTGCTGTGATTTTACTAGGGGAAGGAACTAGACGTCTTAAAAATTATCAGCCAATTTACAGTAACATTGACGTTACTAAATTTATAACTCAAAGTCGTGAACTTCTATTCTCTCTTCAACAAATAGATTTAGAAAATCTTGATCAAACCTCCATTGAAGAAAATTCAAAGTTAAACCCTCAAAACTATACTTTACCTCAAATAGTTATAGTACATGATGATTAAATATTGGGAAGGCATAATCAATATTAAGTAATAGATAGTTAAGATATAAAAGGTAAATTTTAAATTTCCTAGCTTAATCCCAAAAAGATTATTAACACTATAGAATATAAAATACAATTCAAAATAGTTTTGATTTTAAAACCTCCTAGATTTAGAATCCACTCTAGAAAAAAAATCCATTGACTCTCAAAAAGTAATATGAAAAACTATCAATTAAAAAAAACTTTTATTCCCAGATTATTAGGATTAAGCTTAAAAATGAAACCAAAACCCATATCATCTCTAAAATTATCTTGGTTAATTCCCATAGCAATAATTTGTACTATGACAATATCAAGCCTGTTTAGCAATGTTAAAGCACAAACAACCAATTCAAATGGAGCATTAACAGTTCGTTCCGATGTTCAAGAAGCTAATTCAGAGACAGGTGTGATTACTGCAAGAGGAAATGTCAAAATAGAATATCGCTCTAGAAATATTCAAGCAACAGCTGCTCAAGCCCAATATTTTAGTCGAGAACGAAGATTAGTCTTGAGTGGAAATGTCTTTATCCTTCAAGATGGTAATAGTTTAAGAGCAGAAACCATTACTTATTTAATAGATGAAGAACGTTTTATTGCAACTCCACAAAAAAATCAACAAGTAGAATCTATTTATATAGTTTCCGAGCCTCCTAATGAACAATCAGAAATTTTAAATGAACAATAAAAAATAAAATAAAACCATAAATCATAATTTTTTAATAGCCGTATAAATGCTCAATATTGAATATGAGAATGAGAGGAATTTGGTTTTGACACTAATATTAGACAATATTTATAAATCTTATGGTAAAAGATATGTGGTTAATAACGTTACCATTAAAGTATTACCAGGAGAAATAGTTGGTTTACTTGGCCCAAATGGTGCCGGGAAAACCACAACATTTTATATTGCAACAGGTTTAATTAAACCAAATCAAGGGCAAGTATGGCTGAATCAAAGAAATATTACCTCATTATCTATAGACAAAAGGGCATTGCTAGGAATAGGCTATTTAACACAACAACCCAGTATCTTTCGATATCTAAGTGTGTATGACAATATAAAATTAGTCCTAGAAGAAACAAATGTTAGAAAAGCACTAATAGCAACTAGGATAAAGGAATTAATACAAGATTTTAAATTAGAAAAAATAGCCAACACTAAAGGATATCAAGTATCAGGAGGAGAAAGGAGACGGACGGAATTAGCCAGAGCTTTAGCTGTAGGAGAACAAGGCCCTCAGTTCTTACTCTTGGATGAACCTTTTGCAGGAGTCGATCCTATTGCTGTAGCAGAAATTCAAACCATTATTAGTCAACTACGCGATCGAAATATGGGAATCTTGATCACAGATCATAATGTTAGGGAAACCTTAGCCATTACCGATCGAGCCTATATTATGCGCGATGGAGAGATTTTAGCAGCGGGGACAGGTGAAGAACTTTATCATAATTCTTTAGTACGACAGTACTATTTAGGAGATAAATTTAACTTTTGAAACTTGACCCTAATATCAATTTTACAAAAGTACGATAGACTTAGTTGAGGAAAGGACAAGGAAGACAAGGGGGACAAGGAGGACAAGGAAGATAGGTTTTAGGTCGAGAATCAACTAATTTTGTATTCTTTTAACTCTATTATTATTTAATAAAAATGATCTAAATTAAGAACTTATCATTATCATACCTGATCCCCAATGGTATACTATCTTCTTGTATCAAGAGAGTCTTTAAGCATGATAGAGTTGAAAAATCTTAAATCTAGGATAATTAACCAAAATTTATTCTCCCATTCTCCCATTCTCCCACTCCCCTACTCAATGGCTATCATTGCTAAAGAAAAACCATATTACAGCCCATAGCTATACTATAAAAAAATTAACAAAAAAAATAACAATTGGAGCTTTCATATAAATCGAAAGCTAGGTAAAAATGCTAAATAAAACTTTTTCTATAACTAAAGGCAAATCTAAATTATCCATCAAATCCATTTTTAAGGTATCAACCATGGATCGTTATCTTGCCACAGAACTAATATTACCCTTTTTATTCGGAATGGGCTTATTTACTTCTTTAGCATTATCCATTGGCACTTTATTTGATTTAGTACGCAAAGTCACAGAATCTGGGTTATTACTAACTATTGCTATTAAAGTTTTATTCTTAAAAATGCCAGGTTTTATTGTTTTAGCCTTTCCCATGTCTATGCTTTTAGCAGCTTTAATGGCTTATGGTCGTCTCAGTAGCGATAGTGAATTGATTGCCTTACGTAGTATTGGCATCAGTATTTATCGGATTATAGTTCCTTGTGTTTTAGTTAGTATCGTAGTTACAGGACTTACCTTTATTGTTAATGATCTTATTGCTCCCGCAGCCAATTATCAAGCAGCCATCACTTTAGATCAAGCCTTAGACAAAGTTAAACCAATTTTTAGGGAAAGAAATATTGTCTATCCAGAATATAACAAGTTCAAAGGAGAAGATGGCTCAAAGTATAAAGTTTTATCCCGTTTATTTTATGCAGAAGAATTTGATGGCCAAAAAATGGAAGGCTTAACAATCCTCGATCGATCTACTGAAGGAGTAACACAAATCATCACAGCACAAAAGGCTAATTGGAATATTAGTGATGGTAAATGGGATTTTTTCAATGGTACAATTTATATAATAGCTCCAGATGGAGCATATCGAAATATAGTTCGTTTTGAACATCAACAAATAGCAATTCCTAGATCACCATTAGATTTAGCCAAAAGAGGAAGAGATTACAATGAAATGAATATTGCTCAAGCTTTAGATTATTTAAAAATTCTAGAAATCAGTGGGGATGAGAAAAAAATTAGAAAATTAAAAGTTCGGATTCAAGAAAAAGTTTCTTTACCTTTTGTTTGTCTAGTATTTGGGATAATTGGTGCAGCATTAGGATTAAGACCACAAAACAGTAGAGCAACTAGTTTTGGTATTTGTGTAGGATTAATTTTTACTTATTATTTACTTTCATTTCTAACTAGTTCCATGGGGGTTTGGGGGGTAATTTCTCCATTTATGGCAGCTTGGTTACCAAATTTATTAGGATTAGGAGCAGGTAGTATTTTATTAGTTCAATCAGCAAAATAATCTAAAGCAAAAAATTGTATTGACAACATTATCAACTCAACAACTCCCTCTCTATATATTAGTATGCCAATGATTTAGGAACAAATCTTTTCCTTAAAAATCTGTTATAATGTTATGATGGGCATATTTCAAAACTCTAAGAATGAAACTTAAAGTTAATTAAAAGTTAATTAATTATTTCTAAGTTTTTCAAAAACTTTGAGTAAATTTCATCACAACTAGAACTCAGATATCTTTATAAAAATCTGAGATCTACTAACAGAAGTCATCAATTGTACAAAAAAAAACTTGACTAAAAAATGAAACATATATATTCTCCTAAAAAAGTACCCCCATCTTTCCGGTATTTTAAAGCCCGGTTAAGTCCCCTTGCAAATCCTTGGTTTTTAGGATCTGTAAGTTTACTATTCCTTATTGTGTTTGGGATGTGGCAATATTTGGCTAGTTATGACATTTATAGTGAAACAGAGAAAGAGAATCCTAATGCTGCTAGTAATTATTTAGATCAAAATAATAATAATTTAGCATCAGAAGGATTTAATCCCAACGATCAAATCAATAGCACTACCAATACTTCAATTCCAGAATTATCATCCAAAGTAGAATTACAAGGAGCTACTGATAATACAGGCGAAATCCAAAATAAGGATTTAGTCTCTAACTCAGAAAATGACATAAACGAATTACTTCCTAATGGTGAAGATATTGAAAATAGTAATTGGCAAGCTATCTTAAATAATTCTCCTCGAATCAAAGACATTATTGAAAATCAACCAGTCAATCCTGATCCAATTAATATAGAAACTAATACTTTATATAACGCTTTGACTAGTAGAATTGGTAGTAATAGAAGATTATTTCCTAGTCTTTTACCAGAAAATAATCAAAATAATTTATCAGTTAATCCAGGTATCAATCAACAAGTATCAACTTTCTCCAACCTTTATCAAGCACCAAGACAGCCTACTCCTTTTGAATTAGCCGTGGGCCAAGTATTTTCTTCGTCTACTAATCAACCACCTATTATTACACAACAGCCCAATATTCCTCAAGGAATTACTCAAACACAAGGATTAAATCCCAATTCAGTTCCTACTTCTGGAGTAAATAATCAATTCTTAGGAACAACCAATCCTAGCACTTCTTTTGTTCAAGGTATTCCACCTAATAATTTTATCCAAAATCAACAAGTAATTTCTCCTCTCCAAGGCAGAAATATAACTAACGTTAATCCTACTGCTACTGGCGCATTTATTCAAAATCAATTTACTCAACCCATTGGAGGAGTAGGAACTGGAATAGTCACACCTCCCATCCAAAATAATGGGATACAAAATTTCCCAGGCACAGTAGTAACCTCTCCTGTACCAAGCTACGCTACTGGTGGAATAGTAACCTCTCCTTCTGGAACTAATTTCAATACTATTAACACCCAACCTCAATTTAATAATGGTTTTTCTACTATTCAACCTAATGTTATTAATTTAAATACTCGTTAATCAATTTCCAAATCAATAAATCCTATGGCACCAAGTCTGACATCTAAGTCATAAAACTTGGTGCTCATCTCTAAGTTAAGAATCTCTAACTTAATTTATGATTTGAAGTTATCGATAATAGCTTGAGCAAATTCAGAGCACTTTAAAGGAGGTTCAACAGGAGGAATCATCATTCTTGCTAAATCATAGGTAACTTGTCTTGAAGCGATAGCTTTACTCATACCTTTTTTGATCAGATCAGCAGCTTCTTGCCATCCCATAAACTCTAACATCATAACTCCAGAAAGAATAAGAGATCCTGGATTGATTCGATCCAAACCTGCGTGTTTAGGTGCAGTACCATGGGTTGCTTCAAAAATGGCACAATTATCCCCAATATTAGCACCAGGTCCCATTCCTAAACCCCCTACAATAGCTGCCGCTGCATCAGAAAGATAATCTCCATTGAGATTCATAGTGGCTAAAATAGAGTATTCATCTGGGCGAGTCTGTATTTGTTGGAAAATACTATCAGCAATACGATCGTTAACCATAACAAAATTTTTCCACTTTCCATCGCCATGGCTATCCCAAATACTATTGAGAACACTTTCAACTTCTTGGCAGATTTGTTCTTGCTTTTCTTGGGTCAAAGAATCATAACCTGGATCAATTAAACGAGCATTATCTTCTAAAGAAAGGTCAGGGTTTTTCTCCTTATTAGTGAGAATCCAAGATTCCCTTTCTGTAACACAAATATCTCGAAATTCCGTCGTTGCCAACTCATAACCCCAATCCCGAAAAGCACCCTCAGTGTACTTCATAATATTCCCCTTATGAACCAAAGTTACCATTTGTTTATTTTGAGGAAGTTTTAAAGCATTTTGAATAGCACGACGAATTAAACGTTGAGATCCAGTTTTACTAATAGGTTTGATTCCCATCCCCGAATCAAGGCGAATTTGTTTATTACCATGTTCAGAAGTAGCAGGAATAAGCTCACTATTGAGTATATTAATTAATTTTTTAGCTATCTCTGTACCTTCACGCCATTCAATGCCAAGATAAATATCTTCTGTATTCTCCCGATAGACGATAATATCGAGTTTTTCAGGACTTTTATGAGGTGAAGGAGTGCCCGGATAATAACGGCAAGGCCGCACACAAGCATATAAATCAAAAAATTGTCGTAAAGCAACATTAAGAGAGCGAATTCCTCCACCAACAGGAGTAGTTAGAGGCCCTTTAATGGCTATACCATATTCTTTAATGGCATTAAGAGTATCTTGAGGCAAATATTGATATGTTCCATAGAGATCACAGGCTTCATCCCCTGCATAGATTTTGAACCAATTAATTTTACGTTTTTGGTTATAAGCACTAGCCACAGCAGCATCAATCACTTTTTCCGTAGCAGGCCATATATCAAATCCTGTACCATCTCCGCGAATAAAGGGGATAATAGGATCATCTGGAATAATGGGTTGAGCATCGCGAAAAGTAATACGAGATCCAGTTTTAGGAGGTGTAAGTTTTTCGTACATCAATTTTCTTTGGTAAATATTTCGGATTAAACTGATTAATTATAGCTGAGGAATTCGGAGTCAAATTCGGCAGAAAAACCTGAGATTTAGAGTTTTCTTATTGCAAATTTCAAAAATGATGATAGAGTTTAAAAATCCTCAGTTTAGGATAATTAACAAAAATTTATTTCTCTTATTCTGCTCTATTAACTTATATTTTCCCATTCTCCCCATCCCTCTATTTCCCTGATCCAGGGGTAGGATAGTTTACTTAAAAAGTTTTTATTTTTAGATTTTTCAACCATTTTTCTATGTACATTGATATCAACCCATACAACTATATATTTGATATGAATTCAACAAAATTTAATCTCAAGATAACTCATCTTGGAATAATCTTAATTTTACTATCCCCTCTAACTGGATGTACTGTCTCTTCAGAAGATAAAGGAGTTGCTCAAAATCAACCCGAAACCATTGACTTAGAAACTCAAGAAGAACTAATTCCTGTAGACGTAGGAATTGCTCAGGTTAAAAGTATTAGAGAAATACCTGAATATGTTGGTACTACTAATCCTATACTTGAAGTTTCAATACGATCTCAAGTAGAAGGAAGACTAATTGATCTTAATGTCAATATCGGCGATCGAGTTAATTCAGGGGAATTCCTAGCACAACTAGATGATAGTCTTTTAGCGGCTGAAGTCAATCGTGCAGAGGCAGAATTAGCCACATTAGAATCAGAATTAGCAAGAGATCGTGCGGAAATTAATAATGCCGAAACTGAATACCAACGTACCCTTGTAGAGTTAGAGCAAGCACAAAATGATGCTAAAACTAATGCTTTTTTAGCTCAAGAAGGTGCTATAGCTAGACAACAAGCGGATACCTTTAAGACAGCGGCTAAAGTTGCAGAAAAAGCCGTTACTTCTGCTAGAGAACAAATTCAGATTCAAAGAGAAGTAGTAGCAGCTACACTGGGAAGAATTGCTGCCCAAAAAGCTTTAATTGCTCAAGCAAAACAACGCCAAAGTTATGCTAAACTTTTCTCTCCTATGAATGGAGTTGTTTTAGAACGCCTTGTAGAACCGGGAGATCTTATTACTCCAGGACAAGAAGTATTACAATTAGGAGATTTTAGTTCTATAAAAATTATCGTTCCCGTTTCTGAATTAGAACTTTCTGATATTCAAGTAGGACAGTTGGTTGAGGTAAGATTAGATGCTTTTACTCAACAATCTTTTGTAGGTAGAGTAACTCGAATTTCCCCTGTTGCTAATTCAACGGCACGTCAAGTTCCTGTTGAAGTGCTGATCAAAAATCCTAACGATCGAATTGCCAGTGGATTATTAGCAAGAGTAAGATTTCAACCCAAAGTTAAACAAAGAGTTATTATTCCACGATCGGCATTGAAAACAGAAAATAATCAAACTATTGTTTTTGTCATAGAAAATCAAGGACTAGATGCTCCAATTCAAGTAACAGCAAGAGAAGTAACTTTAGGGGAAAGTGCAAATAATCAAGTAGAAATTTTATCTGGGATTTCCCCAGGAGAACAATTTGTTATCAATAGTGAAGAACCATTAAATAATGGAGATAAAGTAGAATTAAGTGCTCTTTCAGAAGGATTTTAGTTTAGATCAATTTTCTAAAAATTTGGCTAGCATATAGTAAATTTCCCTGGAAAATTTAAGAATTTAAGATTCTATGGCAGGGATTTTAGGTAACTTTAAAAGATAGCGATAACCTGCTGCTGAAGAGCCTTGAATCTTAATTGTTCCACCCTGCATCTGAGCTAAATTCAGACTAAATAATAATCCCAAAAGTTCACGTTGATTATAAGAATTATGGCTAATACTTTCGTGACTTTCTTCAAATTGCTGGGAAGTTGGTTGATGAGATTCAGAATTTGTCGTTAGTAAACTTTCTAAAATATGAGAATAACAATTTTCTTGATTTTCGATTTCCTGAGAGAAAAGTTCAACTTTTTGAGAAGATAAACCATCACCTAACCAAGGATGAGAAATCCAGACACCAATATTAATAGAATCATCCCGTCTAGAGATATGAATTCGCACTTCACCACCTGAAGGAGAAGATTCAATAGTACTAATAATTAAATAATAAATAGCTTGTCTTGTTTTCTCTTTATCTAGTAACCACATAGAATTACCCGGCTCAACAGATAAACGAATTCCAAGTTGTTGTCGTTTAGCAAATTGATCGATATTATTAATAATTTGTTGGCAAAGCATCTCCAAATCTACTGGAGATAATTGCACTTCAGGATTTAAATCATTTGCAATTCCTAAATTGACAATTTCATCTACTAAAGAAATCATATCTTGCCCACTATTGTAGACAATTTCTAGATATTCTTTTTGCTTAGGGGTCAAATTTCCATACACTTGTTGTCTAAGAACACTTGTCATCCCAATAATAGAAGTAAGAGGAGTTTTCAATTCTTCTGTTAAAAGTTTAATGAGTTTAACTTGAATTTTATTAGTAATTTTAGAGGTAGGTTTTTCTATAGTGTTATTAAAATTTTTACTAAAATTGTCTGAATCTAAAGAGGAGGAAGATGTCTTCAAACTTGATAAATTTTCTGTTACTAATTCTTGATTTATAGTTGGAAGAGGGGGGGAACTTTTCAGCAAAACATCTCGTTCAAATTCTCTCAAACACCAACGAGCACTTAACATCAAAAAGTCAATATCTTTATTAGTAAAATTATGATTTACTAAATCTATAACTGCTAATGTCCCAATACATTCTCCTTCTCCAGTAATTAATGGAGTTCCCAAATAAGCATTAATGCCATAATCTTGAACTAAAGAATTAGTAGCAAAAAATGGATCTTCAAGAGTGTTAGGAATGATTAAATCTTGTTGACTATCTACTACATAAGTACAAAAAGATTCTGATTTTGGTATTTTACGAAAAGTTGCCAATGGATTCATTAATCCTAATCTTGATAAACCAAAAGCTGATTTTAGCCAAACTTCTTGTTTTACCATCAAAGTTAAAATACAAATAGGAACTTCTATAAAACGAGCAACTGTTTGAGTTGCTTCTTCAAAAACTGGAATTGTTTCTGTTTCTAATAACCCCAATTTTTTGATGGTATTAAATTTTTTCTCTTCTCTTATTTCTGGAGTTAAACCATCTAAATGGCAAAAAAGTCTATTGGTTATTTGAGTCATTGTGACTCCTCCCCTTAAAGAAATTGCTTCTAATAGCATCATTAAATATTTCCAAGGTATAATCTTTGCTCAATAAATCTATAGCTATAGGATCTGAAAAATGAAAAAATCATTTTCACTAATTGATTTAGATTTTGCTAAGTATCAACTAGATTTATTATTCCCAATATTAATTATTAGAAAACAATTTGAGCTAAATTTATTTTTGGGCTAATTTTTTTTAATCTATATTAAGAATATACCGTTGAAACGCAGAGGTAAAATAAACGTTTAACGGTGTCAGTTTTAATCTTTTAACCAAGCAGGATGAGCAAAAAGAGAGGCAATGACTTGTACTCCTCGTAATTGATTAGATAAAGGTAGATGACCAATTGGAGCACTTAAATCCCAAATGAATTCCTTTGGATATAGAGTCCACTTATTCCCTGTTTTCCAATTAATTTTTTCCCAAAGTTTTGTCCAATCTTTCCCTACTGATAACCAAATTTTTCTTTGTGTAGAAAAGCCAAATTTTCCTTCGGAATATAAATTCCAAAGTCGATCGATTGTCTGCAAATCTATGATGGGAAATTTTTTTACTTCTGTAAAATAGAGCCATTTCCGTTGCATGGCTGATTCTCCTGCTAACTCCCAGAGTTTTTCTCTTGTGCAAGTATCTGCTGCTTGGTATTTTCTTTCTATCAGTAATTGTTGTAAGGGTTGATAATTAATATTTTTTTCTGATTCTGGCTTGATAACTCCCGATGGATAATGAGTTTGAAGAAATTCTTGATTTTCTTGAATGTTAGTTAGATAAATTTCTTGATATGCTTTTGCTATGACGATATTTGCTGGTTGTGATTTGTTGGAAATCAAAAATTCTTTTAATACTTCTAAACCTAGATTGCCACTATTTACCAGTGTGGGTATCTGTTGTAGTTGCTTTTTCTCTGTGTTTGAATTAAACTCCCTCGCTATTTGGGAGATATCTTCCATATCGTCTCTCTCTAAGATATTCTCTTGATGAATCATGTATTTTCGCTATATCTGTAATTGCTCAAGATAGAAGAATTAATTTTTCGATCTATACTTTACGGTGCTTCATTCTATCATGAATGTTTGCGAATCTTCCTAACATTTGAGAATCCTTTCTATAATTCCTGTGGTTGAAGTGCCTATTGAAATTTTCACTAATTTTATTTCCCCTCCGTAAGCTTGTACTACCGGTGCTTCTGGTAAGCTATTTATATTATAATCTCCTCCTTTGACATATATTTCTGGTTTGAGTTTTTCGATAATTTTACTGGCTGTGGTTTCTTCAAAGATGATTACTCTATCTACCACTCTTAATGCCTCTAGTATTTCTGCTCTCTCTTGTTCTGGATTGATTGGCCTTGGTGGTAATCCTACTTTTGCTGGTTTGATTTTTGCTACTGAGACATCACTATTTAAACCTACTACTAATGATTTTCCTAATGATGCAGCACTTTTTAAATAGCGAATATGCCCGGCATGGAGAATATCAAAACATCCATTTGTAAATACTAATGGCCTCCATTTTTCTGGATTTGCTGCTATTTCTTGTTGTATTTGATCCAATTTATATCGGTGGTTCATTTTTTAGGGTTAGATTTAATATTCACCTAATTTATCATTTGAGATTAATAGTTGACAATTTCTAACCTAAATTTTTATTTTTTTATGATCTAGTTTTCTATTATGAATTGTGTTTTTTTCTATTATCTATTGTTTTTTAATACATTGTAAAAGATTCTAAAAATTTATCTGCTTCATATCCTAATTCATATTCTGTTATAGCACTTAGTATATACATTCTACTACCGCCAAAAATAATTTGATTTTTAGATTTCGCTCCATTACTGTGACTGGCAATAAATTCTATTCCTGCTGGATTTCCATTTATTTGAAGGTAAACTTTACTAATAATGGTTGCTTCTTTTTGTCTTGCCCACGCATTTACTAACTCATTTAAGTCATTATGTACATCATATGGTGCTTGTTGCAAATCTTCATGAATTATGGCAAAAATAGCATTTCTTTCTTGATTGGTTGATATAAGTTGAAAACTTTCATTAACAATTATATCTCCAGGCATCCAAATGGAAAAATCTCGATCGGGACCCCAATATGTTTCTCCTGGTAATCTTTGAGTGATGAGAGTTGGCAATTGATTTCTCTCATTAATAGTAGTTTCTACCCTATTATCAAAGGAATTTGTGCGGACTTCTTCTGCTAATGATAGATTATTTATTCCAATGGAAGTAAGAAATATACTAGATATTCCTATTACTTTAGCTATTATTTTGATATTATTTTGTTTTTTTATCATATTTACCTCCACTTAAAAAATTTTTAAATAATATAGAGATATTGGTTTTTTATT
>JANQIW010000057.1 GCA_028281945.1 Prochloraceae cyanobacterium PL24a_bin.78 | reverse complement strand
TGCAGCCACAGGATTCTTATTATCTAACGACTTAATGATTGTGGCTGGTTCCTTAGTAGGTAGTAGTGGTGCAATCCTAAGTTTTGTAATGTGTAAAGGTATGAATCGCTCCTTTGCTAATGTAATCCTTGGAGGTTTCGGAGAAGGTACAAGCACATCTTCTGGCCCAGGAAAAGAAATTGTAGGAGAAGCAACTTCCACAACTGCGGAAGAAACAGCAGAATTATTACGCAATGCTCAAAGTGTAATTATTGTACCTGGTTATGGAATGGCAGTATCTCAAGCTCAACATTCAGTATCTGAAATTACTAAGTTATTACGCTCTCAAAATATTGAAGTTCGTTTTGGTATTCACCCTGTAGCAGGACGTATGCCAGGACATATGAACGTATTATTGGCAGAAGCAAGTGTACCTTACGATATCGTTATGGAAATGGATGAGATTAACGACGATTTCCCTCAAACTGATGTTGTTTTGGTAATCGGTGCTAATGATACTGTTAACCCAAGTGCTCAAGAAGATGCTACTAGCCCAATTGCTGGTATGCCTGTAATGGAAGTTTGGAAGGCTACTAATACAGTTGTGTTTAAGCGTAGTTTAGGAAGTGGTTATTCAGGTGTAGGAAATCCTTTATTCTTTAAGGAAAATACTTTGATGCTTTTCGGTGATGCGAAGAAGAATACTGAAGCTGTTTTAGGTTATCTTCGTGAAGTTTATGAAGATAGTCCTAATGTTGTTACTGAAAAAGTCTTAGTTAGTTAGGACTTTTAACTCAATATCTAAAGCAAAAATATAGTGGTATTTCTCAAATATTGCTAAAAAATAGATTCTATTATATGGTACAGTTAGTTTGAAAAAAAATTCGGATTAACTGTACTATAATTTTTAGGAAAGGATCTTTAGAAAAATATAGAGGGATGGCAACCAATGACATTATTAAGTCTAATTAAAGGAAAAAAAAATACTCAAATTAATAGAGGAGAGAATCTTCTAGAGTTAGTTTTATGGATCTTAATTCTGGGTGTAATCACAATTTTTCTTTATTCTTTATCCTTTACTTTTTTAGAAGAAAGTTCTTCAGTAAGTAAAGGGATTGAAATTTGTTCTATTAATTTGAGTATTGCTGGAGCATCTTTAGCAGCAGGCGGCCTTTTGGGATTTCTTTTTGGCAATCCTCGATCTGAATCCATCTCAAAGGAAAACAATAATAATGTTAATCAAGAAGGAAATGAAACCTCCTCAAAATTTATAAGTGAAAACTATGGAGATAATGATAGTTTAGAGCAAATTTCTGAGTGGTTGACGAAGATTCTTTTAGGTGCTGGTTTAGCTCAAATATCTTCACTCTCAAAGTTAATGAGTAATTTTGCTACTTATCTTCAATCCATAGCTAATAGTAGTACTTTAGGAGTATTTGGGGTTTCAGTGGCCATTATCTATATAGTTTGTGGTTTTATCGGTAGTTATCTTTGGGCACGTTTCACTATTAGAACTGAATTGACTCGAAGAGATATTAAGATAGAACAGATGGACGAGCGTTTTCAACAAGTTGATAATAAGGTTAACAAGGTAAATAAACTTATTTTAGGAATTAGTTTTAACCCTTATGAATATATAACTCTAAAAAAAATTTATGAACAAGATCTTAATCCAGATTATCCATTGAACGAAAAAGCAAAAAAATTATTATGGAAATTACTAACTAAAGGATTAATTGAAGAGAAAACAAAGGATTTGAAAAATGAATCTCTTTTTAAAGATACTAGAATAAATCTTGATAATTCAGAGCCAGAGTTAGTTCAAATAGAGAAAAACATAAATTTAAGAGATTATTTTATAATTACTCAAGAAGGAATCGATTATTTAAATCAAATTAAAGAAACAGAAGAGGATGAATATTTTAATAATTTCTTAAATCAATATAGTTTTATCTTAGCTTCTGAAGAAGAAATTCTAAAACAAGATCTCGAAAAAATGAAAGATTAGATTTAAATTTTTCTTTCTAATTAATAATTTTTAATTGTTTTATCTATTTAATAGTTAAAACTAGTGTTTCTATGCTAAGATTAAAGATATATCTATATTAGAAGCTAGATGCAGTTTGTATTGCTGATACATTAGTTTATATATAAATAATGTTTTTTATAATCATTATGTTTTTTATAACTTTTGACCTAACAAGGTTATACTTTAAGATAATTTTCCTAGTTTAACTACTAAAAAGTAAATTGAAATAATTAAAGTGTAAGTTAAACACTAGAAATTATGATTATTATTGCCTGTACTCAATTATATTTTGGATTAAATTCACCAGTATTATTATGAATACTAAGTTAATAGAAACAAAAAACATTATCCGTATCGATGAGATTTCAAATTTAAAATTAACAGAAGATAGTAATTTGATTGGCTTGAATCTTGAGAGAATGGAATTGAAAATAGATATTCCTGCTAATACTAAAACAGTTTTTTTGAAACATGATTTCGCTTCCGTGACAAATATGACTCTAAATTATTTGAGTAGTAGTGAAACAGAAATACCAATGGATAGTATTTTTGTTTATCAAGGATTAGATTCAGTCAAAGTAGCAGATATTTGTTGTGCCTTAGCACTTCTTGACACACCAAAAGAAGAAGTAGAAAAAAAAATATCTTTTGATTTACTAAAAAAAATAACATATTTAGACTTCAGAGTAAGTTCTGAACATCCTCCATGGGATATTTTTGAAGAAGAATCCCTTAAAAAAGAATTTAAAGAACTCCGTACTTTTTGTAAAAAAATCACTCCTGAGAGTCTACCTGATAGCATTGAGAAATGCAAACAATGGTTAAAAATCTAAATAATAGATAACCGAAATTAATATTTACTAGAGGGAATCGAGCAATTTTCTATTCCTCTATATATTTAGTTTTGGTTTTTGTCAATAATTAAGAGAAAAAATAATTTTGACAAAAAAAGAATAGTTAATATTTTACTTATTTTTATCTTAAAAAATAAAGCCAAGTTGAAAAGCGATGGCAATTCAACTCAGCTTATTATCAAAAATTAATTAACTAAAATAAATTAACTAACAGCTTGAAGAGGAAAACCAAGAGATTCCCGTTGTTGTAGATATAGTTGAGCAACGTCACGAGCCAGATTGCGGATTCGCCCGATATAACGAGTTCTTTCAGCAACAGCAATTACCCCTCTAGCATCCAACAAATTAAAACTATGGGAGCACTTCAAAACGTAATCCAGACTAGGTAAAACCAAACCTTTCTCAATCAACTGCTTAGCCTCCTCTTCATAAAGACTAAACAAATTGAAAAGGAAATCTGGATTAGAAGCTTCAAAATTGTAGGTGCATTGTTCGATTTCTCCTTGTAGAAAAATATCCCCATAACTAACTTGATCATTCCACATAATTTTATTGATAGCATCTACATTTTGCAGATACATAGCCAAACGCTCCAACCCATAGGTAATTTCAATGGAAACAGGGCGACAATCAATACCTCCACATTGCTGAAAATAAGTAAATTGAGTAACTTCCATACCATCTAGTCGGGTAGGTTAGAAATATCACTACTTCCTTCCCCCCTAAGAACCGTACGTGCAAGATTTCCAAGCATACGGCTCAACCAGATTCTCCCGTATATAGTCTATATATTTATATTATTAGGTTTTTTAATACAAAATATAGACTAAGAAAGTATTTTGAGTACAAAATTATTTCTCTATTGTAAATACTATATTTATTAAATAAGCTCCAGTTTATTTCTTCTAAAGACTTTTAAAGCATTTGAATTTTTTAACCATCGACATTTAATAACATAACTTCCAGTTTCTTTATTACCAAATATAGATTTATCCTGTCGATTAGGGTTAAATTTTCCAAAGTACTTACGATAACACCAACCTTTAGTTTTTTTCGGATGTCTTCTTTTAGCAACTTTAAATAGTTTACCAAAGATCCAATTATCTAAAGCTTTCAATATATCTAACCCAAATATTGGATTATTATTGACCCAATCAAATATAACTTTATTGAGTTTAACAATCAAAAGTTCTATTAAACCACTTCTATATCTTCTAATAATGCTTCTGATGTCTTCTTTAAAAGTAGAAATAATACGAACCTTATTGTCTTTAAAAGTACTATAAACCTTTAAAAGAAAAGAGGAATAACTTTTAATAAGTAATTTTTTTAGAGAACGTACTTTTTTCAAATTACTTCCACGGGTTGCCTTCAAGATTCTTCGTTTTAGATTTCTAACTATGGCTTTAACATGAAGCCAATTAATAGGCTTTAAATTCATAGTTTCCTTGGTTACAATTGCCATATATGACATCTATCTTTTCCCTAGAGTTGGTAATCTTAACAAAATTTCTTGAGACTGAATCCAGCTTCCTAAGTCAGCACCCTTTCAGGTTGGGTATCTCGGTTTTTTTATAGTAACTATAATAATTATTATCATTTTATTGAAGCTTTAAACTAAAAATTAAACTCAAAATATAGATATTTAATTATTATTTATTACCATAAAACCGCCCTATCCACCGAGTTATTAAAAATATATCATTTAAAATCAAGATAATAACTAGAATTATAATTTGATTTAAAAATTAATCCTGATTAAGTTTGGTTTTATGATATATTAATTTATTCCTCTGCCCTTGCGAGCCAGTGGCATTCGCTTTCTAGGAATCCTCTCCCCACTAGAGAATTAAGCCAATCTTGCGATTTAGCCTACTTAAATAATTGTAAATTAGATTTAAGACTCTATTGGGGTTAACCTGTTTTACATTTGGGAGATACAATGAATTCGGTTTCTGACTTTACACCGGGAATTTAATTTTCTATTTTGTTACCGACGTATGATAGTTCGATGACTTTAAAATTCCGACAAAATATGCTGGGTAACGATGCTTTATAACGCCAGATTCCTAAAATCATCTTCTCCTAGCCTTTTGTAAAAATATTTTTAAATAAAATTAATACTAAAAGACATTTAACCCTCTAGCTCTGAAACTAGTTACCGTTTTTATAAATTTTTACCTTGATAATTTTTTCTTAAAAAATCAATAAAAAAATATTAATAAAGATAATTAATTCATTATTTCTTCACTAGCTCCTTCGGGCGGAGACAGCAAGGATCTTCATCCAGATTGGTTTCAAGAGGTTGAAACACTCCCTCAATGTAACTTAGCAGGTCGCACACCATACTTCCCAGCCAACACCCCATGCGCCTAGAGTTGGAGATTCCCAATTATCTTCAACAAAGCGAATATCATGGTCATCAGGATTAATACCCAAAGTTTTTAAAGAATCTAAATAGATATCTTGGATATTTTCAGGTGAAGGTTTCATCAAAACTTGATATTGATAATAGTGTTGAACTCGATTGGGATTTTCCCCATAACGTCCATCGGTAGGACGACGACAAGGTTCTATATATGCTACTGCCCAAGGTTCTGGTCCAATGGCACGCAAAAAAGTATTGTGGCTCATTGTGCCTGCTCCTTTTTCCGTATCGTAGGGTTGGGCAATTAAACAACCTCGCTCACTCCAAAACTGATGCAATTGAACAATGATATTCTGAAAATTTATCGTCATTATCCTCCTTAATTGTTTTATCAATTAATACTCTATAAAATTCTAAAGAGTTCAATCAAAGATTATAACGGCACATTTCAAAATCTCATCTATAACATCAGTATTTTGACAATTGTTAGGATGTCAGAGCCATTGAAATTATAGGTTAATACTACAAAAAAAAGTTTATTTTTCAACAAAACTCTTTAATAACCAGCACTTAAAATGAAACTATTTTGTAATATTTGAGTTTAAAAAAATAATTTTGAAAGTTTTTAAATCCCACAAGCCTTATGGTGAAAAGGATTGAGAAAAACAGAAGGGAATTTTAGAGAAAAATTTTCTAGGGAAAATCGATAACAAAAGGAAGAAAAAGACTTCAAAGCTAGAGAGAGAGAGGGATTAAAGAATTTGAAAAAAAAATGCCAAAAGGGTTGACATTTCCTGAAAAAGGAACTACATTAGTAAATGCGCGG
>JANQIW010000044.1 GCA_028281945.1 Prochloraceae cyanobacterium PL24a_bin.78 | reverse complement strand
AAGCTATACCATGAAAGGGTAGAGAGCCTTAGAGGGGTATCAAATTAGATTAAATCATCTCCTAATTCAAATATATCTATAAAATCCTTTAAAGAGTCTCAGTAGATCAAAAACTTTTATCAAAACGAAAGTAGGATAAGCTTTTCAAGCTTTGACCTTATTTTCTGAAAATCCCTTAAATTCAAGTTTTTCCTCAATTAGGATTCTTTCCTTCTGATCACAATCTTCTGATTTTCAAATCAACTTGGCAACCTGAAAACCCTATTCTTTCGTGACTTTTTGATCTACTGAGTCTGATAGATTATTTAATCCATAAGGAATTGGAGGTGCTTCTTCATCTTTAGACGATTCAGAATCTAATTCAATTGCTTTTAACCTCGCTAAATATAGTACTCGATAAATTTCTCCAGTTTGCATTCAAAAATGGAGATTAATACGTCTATAGATCTCGTTTAACTCTTCGAGATCATGATCAAACCATTTTGCTAACCATTTTTGATAAATTTCAATGAATTGCTTAGAATCTTGATTAATAGATTGAACAATTAAATGTGCTACCATCATTCCAGACATAATTGCTCTTAAAACACCATGAGAAGAAGCAGGATCGAGAACACCAGCAGCATCACCAACTAAAAAAAAACCTTGTCCTGCAAAGGAAGAAACTAAACGCCATGTGACATCAACTGCTAAGGTTTTATATTTTGTGGACATAGCTTGAAATTCTTGAGGTTTCCAATCAGATGTAAGACGCTGTAAATAAAAATTTAAGCGAGTCCATTGATAAAGATTGGGTTTGATTTTTGCGATCCAAGTCCATCCTTGTTCATCTGCAATAAAAGTAGGATTTTCATGAAAAGTTAAAGAATTTCCCTCAACATATCCATAGTAAGCAATAAAACGAGGCGAAAAAAACCGTACTTCTAATCCCAATTGTTTTGCTAACCAATGTTGTCCTCCAGCTCCATCTACCACAAATCTAGCTAAATAATTACCTTTGGTGGTAGTTACACCTACTACTTGTTTTCCATTGATCAAGGGGCGCAATGCACGGCAAGGTTGAATTATTTCAACCCCTAATGCTTTTGCCTGTTGTAATAAAATTTCATCAAAAGTCTCTCGCCAAGCTTGAAATCCAAACCAAATACCCTTTTCATCTGAACCAAATGGGACAAAATGTTTTTGCTCGTCATTCAATTTAACCCAAATTCCTTCATAACGAAGAAAGTTTGCTTGCCTAAATTGATCTATGACTCCTAATGATTCTAAAAGTGGTTCTATGCCGGGGTGTAAGGATTCTCCGGGTCGATGACGAGGAAAAAGACGAGACTCAAGGATAGCAACTTTTAATCCTGCTTTGATACATTGAATAGCTGTTGCTGTGCTGGCAGGCCCAGCACCTACAATCAAAACATCCCACATAAGTTCATCGTGGTTGAAAAATAAATGGCTCTTCATTTCTTCGCCAGAATAATCCTTGTTCCGTTATTTGACAAGTAAAGCGATTAAATACTCTATAGCGACTCCGTCTAAGATCCTGAGTTACCCGTTCATTTTGATTCACTTCAGCAAATTCATATAGATAACCTTCACCAGTCATAAAAGAATCGGCCCGTTCGGTGAAGGTTGACCAGTTATTTACTTTTTCGGCAACAACTAATAGAAGTCGAGTTGTAGAAACAAAATCATTACTAGGAGGCAAAATCCTAATACAAAAGCGTAAAGCTTCCATACGTTTAATCAATTCTAC
This sequence comes from Prochloraceae cyanobacterium PL24a_bin.78, assembly GCA_028281945.1. Classification (GTDB taxonomy): domain Bacteria; phylum Cyanobacteriota; class Cyanobacteriia; order Cyanobacteriales; family JANQIW01; genus JANQIW01. Next base: position 10,324 of record JANQIW010000044.1, on the reverse strand, counting down.
ATTATCAACCATTGCTAAAGCACTAACACTAATTAGTCCTTTCAAAGCATTAGAAACATAATCTGAGCGATTTTTATTGGCAAAATTTACCTGTAACCCGTTGACTTGTTCAAAAAATGGACCATATTCACCATCCCAACCTAAATTTGATTGAACTTCACCTTTTCTAACTTTTGGATGATTAGGATGATAACCTAATTCATTATCTAACATAGGAATTGCAGTTGGAGAAAAAAGAACGCCAAATGTACGAGCTGTATCAGGAGCGGCAGCTGGCCAAAAAGAATTTAAAGCGGCACATAATTTTGCATCTTCAGGAAAAGGACTACCTAAACCATAAGCAGCATAAAACTCTCCTTCATTATCTCTGCTGACAGAAACATCCCAACCAGGGGCAAAAACATTTGAAGCCGAATCTGGGAGAAAACTGATTAACAAATTACCTCTGAGTTGATTGTTAGGTGCTGCAATCACAGTTTGAGGTTTTTTCCCTACAATAGCTGTTATTGTAGATTCATCCCGGTTAAATGCTGAGCTTGAAGTTAAAGGATTATTTATCTTTGGGTTGATCCCAAGTCTGCCATTAGAAAGAGGTGCCGCTCCTCCCTGTCGAAATTGGTCATTAAAATCACCATTAATAGTTCCAGTTCTTGTCTTCTTCCATTTTTCAATATCAATTTGATCAGCTAGAGGGAAAAAATTAAGGGCTGTGACAAGAGAATAGGCTGGGTAATTTTCAACTGAAGAGGATAACCCATTTACTTGTACACTTATAGAACCCTCACAAGTATCATCAATAAAATGAGCTGCTTCATAATTACCTTGTTGGAGTTTGTCTATGAATTCCTCTTCATCCAAAATACTTTGATTCAAATCTACAAGGGTTTGTTCTCCGCTCTCAGATGTAACTACCTCATGGCGAATATTAACATATTCTGGGGCAAGACGAAAACCATTAGAGTTTTGAATTATGTAAGATGTCCAAAAAAGATTTTCATTTGCAGGCACTCTAAATCGAACAATCTCTTCTTTTCCAGTGTTTTCATTGCGTTGAGTAGCTGTCCGAACGATTGTTGAATGTTCAACAGGAATTACCAAAACTGAACCTTTCAACTGTTTCATTCTCACTAAATCATTTGAATTCTGAGAATCAATCACAAAAGGTGGTTGCTCAAGATCAAAGCCTGGAAAAAGAGGTATATTTCCCTCAGTATGAACTTTTTTGAGTTTCTCATTAATATGGTATTCAAAAAATTCTATATTTAAATTAAGCCCTTTCAAACACTCATTACCCGGAAATAGTTTATGGACAGGAAAGAAAAAATTGCGGGAGTTATCATCAGACTCTTGTTCTAATACCACATCTTCAGAAGATGGGACACGTTTCATAGCTAAAAAAGCACCATAACGAGCTGGTAAAACCGCTGGAGCTTCACTTCCATCCTTTGCTTCTACCCAAAAACTGCGCCGTGAAGCATCATAGTTGGGAGGTTTTACTCCAATACGAGAGATACCTGTTCTAGAGTAACCTATGTCTGCATGAATACGGTGAGGGCTTCTTGATGCCGGACGATATTGATAAGCAAAAACACCAATAATACTATTAGGAAAATCAGACAAACTACGATTTGCTACACTATAAATATAGTTTTCTATTGTATCCAACTCTTCTAAACTTGGATAATCATCCATTTTTTCTGATGCTTGTCCATTTGAGGTTGGATGAACATTAACACTTGCTAGACCATGATAAAGCAAACTCAGCCCAGGCTTAGCTGGTTCAATTCCCTTATTGCCATCAAGAGAGAAATCTTCAAACCCTTTGATACTACGATTAATCTCTAAAGTTTTACTCAGCTCTTGGCTGAGGTTTTGGGCTGTAATATCTAATCCATGTTGTAAAAAGATATCTTGCCAACCCGATCGCGCAAGACGATCACAAATTTGCTTAATTTCATCAATTAAAGTCATAATTTGATTTCCTTTGAAATAACTATTTTTTTTGAAAAAATAAGTCTAATCTAAGTAATATTAAGATTATTGTCATGTATGGATAAATCTATACTTCCTTTAGGCTAACATAGAACTCTTAAAAGGGAATTAATAAATTATCAATTGAAATATTTCTCAATAAAAATATTGAGAATTTTCTTTTTTCGATTTTCTGATTAGAATAATGATGTGCTTTTTTTTTGATAAATTGTACAGGAGTGCAATTTATCAAATAATAAAAATCTTAAAAGTATTGAAATTTGATCCTGATGATGAAGTTTCTTAAATATTATATAATAATAAATTTTATAAAATAAAACTAAATTAAGCAATAATTTAAACTACTAAAAAAAGGCATAAACTATACATTTTGATAGCCAATTAAAATTGTACTTCTCAGGTCTTATTCTAGTATTAATATTCATTCATTATCATTTATTAGGTTTACTTAACCCATTAATCCAACTTCATTCAGTTCTGAGCAATAAAATTAAGTGCATTATGTAATCTCGTATTCCAATTAGTACACCAGCCATGGGAAGAATATCGTAAGCTGTAACCATATTCCAATAAAAGTTTGGAATGATAAAATTATTCACATAGGCACTACCAAATCCCTCAATATCGTGCTGAGGCTCTCTGGTATCTCATTTATTACGTTTATTGCGTTTATTGCGTTTGTTGGTTATGATAGAAAGAAACTAATTATTAAATGCCAGACTATGAGCAAGATATCCTACCATCAAATAATCCCCAACACAGAGGAAGCAGAAGTTGCTCGTATCTCAGGGAAGATTTTATCTCGTTTAGCCCAAAGAGATTACCCTGTTACCCTATGTGTGATGGATGATGAGTCCCTTGAACCTCTTCATCTTCCCAATCAAGCTGTCAATTTACTGATGACAATTCTTGAGGCCATGGCCAATGGGCAAAACATCAAAATTATTCCAGATCAGACTGAATTAACTACCATGCAAGCAGCTAATATCTTGGGGGTTTCTCGTCCTTATCTGATTAAATTGCTTGAAACAGAGCAGATCCCATATCGCAAAGTGGGCAAACATCGTCGTATTCTCATGGAAGATGTGATGGCTTACAAGCAAGCGATCGATGCAGAGCGTGAGGTAGTTCTTGACCAATTGGTAGCAGATGCACAAGCCCAAGATATGGGCTATGGTAATCCATGAGTCACGATGTTGCTTTATTTGATGCCAATGTTCTCTATCCAGCCCCATTGAGGGATATTCTTCTGCAACTGGCTGTTACTGATATTTTCCATGGCAAATGGACAAAAGATATTCAGCAAGAATGGATCGAGGCTTTGTTAAAAAATGAACCACACCGTCAACGCTCAAGTTTGGAACGTACTCGTGACTTGATGAACCAAGCTACTCGTGATTGTTTGATTACTGGCTATGAATTATTAATCCCATCTTTGACACTACCTGATGAGAACGATCGCCATGTCTTAGCTGCTGCCATTGTGGGACACTGTAATATTATCGTCACTCAAAACTTGAAAGATTTTCCTGAGACAATCCTCAATCCTTTGGGTATTGTTGCCCAACATCCAGATGATTTTTTATGTAATTATCTTGACTTATTCCCAACTATTTTTTGTGAAGCTGTACGTAAAGTCCGTCTTCGTCTAAAAAATCCTCCTTTTACCGTAAATCAATACCTAAACACACTCATAAGACAAGGACTTGTACAGACGGTTTCCAATTTACGTCCTTTTGTTAAAATTCTTTAAAAATCATCAATAATATAACAGATTTTGGTATTTTTGAATTCCTTGCCAATATTTTAGTATAATATAAATATAATTTAACACCTATTGAATATATTTTAAATCTCCCATGAAGCAATTAGTTGAATTTCCTTTAGAAAACGGTGAATCCATTTTTGTAGAAATAGAAGAAACTACACCAACTCCAACTGACGATCGTATTGGAATAGTTGATAACGTAGCCACCAGAGCAAAACAAACCTTTTCTCAAGCGATCGCCAAAATCCAGCCAATAGCTAATGGGGTTATTAATAAGGTGCGTAATTTAGATCAACCGGCAGATGAAGTCCAAGTAAAATTTGGTCTAAAAATGAGTGCAAATTTAGGGGCAGTAATTGCTTCAGGGAATGGAGAAGTAAATTTAGAAATTACGTTAAAATGGAATAAACCTATAGAATTAGAACCAACCACAGAATCAAACCCAATTTCTAATGAACAAACCTCTTGAATCATCAATAGTTAGGATTTATTCCAATACTGGAAATGTAAAAGGAGCAGGATTCTTAGTTACCCAGAAACATATCTTGACTTGTGCTCATGTAGTAGCTTATGCCATTGGGATTTCAACGAGAACAAAGGAAATACCAAGTGGAGAAATCTCTCTGAATTTTATAAAGTGTTGAATTTTTCCCACACTTTACTCAATCACAATTATCATTTAGTAATACTTTGCCACTGTTCGATATTTATTCTTGATAATTGACCAGTATCGGATACCAATTGACCTTCTATAATCTCTAAAAGAAGATCTATATTTTCAACCTTTTTTAATATCTCTTTAATCTCTAGAAAAAGAAAGATAACACTTTTGTTCTCTGTAGCTATAGGTTCTACTCTAATGAAATCTATATATATTCTTTTTTCTGATATTATTTTTATAACTTTTGCTAGCAAACCAATTTCATTTTTGTCTTCTATTCTCAAAGCGAATACAGAAGAAACTCGAGTAGCTATCTTTATAGGCTTGAATATGGCGACAGTTTCTTCTTCAGGTACACTTGTAATTGGGAGCGAAGAGGGTATATTAAGACTTGAAATAAACTTAATAAGATCCTGTGGATTGTTGAAATCAGTTAGATTTTCATATTTAATATTCGATATTTTTTCGATTAAACGAAAAACCTTATTTATCTCTTCTTTAAAACTATCTGCGCTTAACAAGGTATAGATTTCAATATCTCCAAAACCACGTTCTTTTTCTTCTACTGTTAGCTTCAAAACGTTACCACTCTCCGACACAATTTGTTCCAATATTCGCAAAGCTATACCACAAAGATGAAAAGGAGTTTTTATCTTTAGCTTTTGTATCCTAGATTTCACCCCTCGAGTTTTAAGTAATGCTTCATAAGTGGTTTGTGGTTTATTAATAGTTAAAGTTTCATCACCTATTTTTTCCAAAAGGCGAGCGATACTTCCTTTCCCATCATAAATACAATTATACTGATAAGCTATTTCCTTTAATTTATCAATCGCTTCTTGTGATAGATTGTACCGAACACTTTTTTTATTATTGTTTTCTTGATTAGATTGATTTGAAAGCTTTTTACTCATAGCTACATAAAAACCTTAGTATCTTTTAATGCTATAAAGTTAACATAAACGTGTCAAGGTAACATAAAGTAGGGACATGTTTTTTTGGATTTTAGTATCGTATTTAACACAAATTGGAGGTTGAGATAAAATTATGGTTATATACTTTTCATAAAGCTTTGCCTAAATAATAAATAGTCCAAAAAAGGTTGCAAATTTTTTGGAAAAGTAGTAGTATTAAAATACACGCTTTCAGGGTGTAATAAATATAGGTGGCCACAGACATACAGTCCTAATAGTCAGCTTTAAACCTTTTTCCTCGCTAACTAGAAGAAGATATGTCAAGACCATCTGTAAAAAATAACCTTAACTTACTACTTTAGCATATAGCTACAAAGATGATACTTCTCAACAAGAGAACCTAATCAAAACACTTTATAGCTATGGCAATGATATCTCCATTTTTTAAGGGCTAATAGAAAAGGAAAATTCCAAGATTTCTAGCAAAAATCTAACTCTTAAAAACAAAAAAATTAATCAAAGGAAACAAATATGAGTTTGTATGATCCTATCTCTACCAAAATATCCCTTGAACCCGGTGAAACAAATGCTTATTCATTTTTTGTTGTTGAATATCAAAAAGAATTTTTATCTGGATACCAACAACTAAATTTTACTAGGTATATATGCCATATTACCAATAAGCGATTGATTTTAGAGCCTTATCAAGTTGATACAACAGAGAGACTTTTAGTTAAAACTGCTTTACATTTAACATCATTAGCATCTCTAGGTTTATCATTCACCATGAATACAAGAACAAAAGAAAGTATAAGAAGATCTGAAGAAAGTAAGATTTTTTCAATATTTCATCACAATATAAGTGCTATTTCTCTAATTAAACCTAATAAAATAGCTATTAGCGGTAAATGCTTAGTAAAGATAGAATTCAATAATATACTATATTTAGATAACAGTGAAGTAGTTTTTGGAATTACATCCATCCCAAAAAATTCAATAGAACGATATCTGGGTTTTGGAACTAAAGTACTTCATAAAGAATTCGTTGAATGTATTAATAGGCTAGCAAATCTGAAGTAAAAAAACTAAGGTAGCAAAATAGACTTAAAAAGTATTTTTTATTCTTTTAAAAGTTTTAAAAGAATAAATTTAAAAAGACTAAAAAGAAGCCATTAAATAATTTAATGAAGTATTAATTTTGACTCCCTATAGATTCTGTCAAAAAAGAAAAATTTAAATTCAAAAATATGTTTTAAAAGATAGACATATTTTTGAATTTTTGTCACTATAATATCTTATAGTTTAATTTTTCTGAAGGGGTGATAAACTACTCAAAAGCCTTACATAGCTATAGTTCCAAGGATTTAGTGGACTATTTGTTTCTATAGCTTATTGAGAATACCTTGATAAGTTTTTGATCAATAATTTTGTCCGGTTGACGATCGCTCAAGAACAATTAACTGCTCCAATTGAGATTTTTAGTATAATTAATTTTATTTTTAAGACGAAAATTAAAAATAAATACATTTACACTACAAATTTAATTGTCAATAATTCATCTAAAAAGAAATAGCAATCTATCCTTGAAAGCCTTATTATATTTAGGGCAAGCTTACGAACTCTAAAATCGTTGCTATATAAGAGTTGTAATGCTTTTTGCTGCAAAAAAATGCAAGATGATAATCTCTCAAAACCTGAAAATGCGATTATAATACTTGCACAACGTTTCTAATTTAGATTTTCTTTTGGGATGAAATTACCAGTATGCAAGCTCTTCACGGGCATTAAATTCGATTCTGTGACTTTTTAAGCAAGCCCTATTTAGGGCTGCTTAACAACCATAGAAACATTGCTGTACAAAGATTTCAAGCTTTTTTGCTCCCTTAAAGTGCAAGGCTATAAGCTCTAAATACCAAAAACAGGCGATGGCTTCGCCGCGCCCTTCGGGCATCGTCATCTCTGAAATTTCTTTTCAAATCGGATTATACCTATAGAATTAATCAAGATACCATGGGGTTTTTGGGCATAAAATCAGTTTTTATCACTTTTTCAGCAAGCCCTACTTAATATTTTGTTGGGGAATTAATTTTTTTGCTGCTCACATATATATTTTGCAACTTCCAAACCAGACAAAAAAGCATTTTCAAGGCTTGAAACATCTTGCTTGTATCTTGAAGAAAAAGCGTCTCCTGCTAAGTATAGAGGCCCTATCTCTTTTGTAGAATCTGATGACTTTTGAGGAGAAAAGAAAGGTTCGTCCAATGGGTTAACTGGAGTGCTGTATCTCCAGACATGTACTTGATATTCTATAACTTTTGCTTCCTTTAAATATTTTTTTGCTTCCTCAATAAGTTCCTGAGCACCAGAATCTCTTTTATCTTGGTTATAATGTTCTTCACTGAAAGTTGGATTAGCATGTAAAGTTACTGCATAGCAATTTGGAGAAACACCTTTTTGATGGTTACAAGTTATCCAATCTAATTTTTCTCCTTTTACATTACAACTTCCACCTTGAGCAATTTGAATTGGAGCAGAAACTATCATCAGTACGGCTAGACACATATTGTAAGATACTCTACTAAGTCTATCAAAGGAAATCTCAGATATTGGAATACTTGAATCTCTTAAGAGCTGAATACTTTGTGGCAATGGAGGTGTCATAACTAAGATATTACTGTAATATTCGTTTCCATCATCTGCTGAAACAGTCCAACCTGCTTTACTCCAACTCAATTTCACAATTTTTGTTGCAGTTTGGACATCAAGATTTGATGCAAGATGTTGAGCAATACTCCGTGTGCTATGAACACCTCGGTATTTTACTTTTTCTAAATCTTCTGAAAATTTAGAAGCACAAGTCCATACATCTACAAGTCCTAAATCTAGCCATTCATCAAGCCATTTTTTAAAATCGTCACTCCGAGCTGTTATATATTGTGCTCCATAGTCAAATATCCCTTCTCCGTAGTGTGGATGATTGATACGTCGAGTTGCTAATCGCCCACCTATACTTCGGCCTTTATCAAGAATTTTGACTTTAAATCCTTGAGATTTAAGGTGTGTGGCGGCAACTAAACCCGAAATCCCACCTCCTACTATTAAACAATTTCGTCCAGAATTTTTTTCCATTAAAATCTTTCCCAATTCTTTTTCAAAACTTCTTTTTTCTAAAGGACTAAGATCATATGGTTCTTGCTTAAAGTTACTCCATTCAACTTTAGGATGTAGTTCACCACTTAGCAGTATATATTGAGTTATTTTTTCCGTCCTATTTGCAAATTTAATATCAGTAAAATTGTATTTCTTAGATACAAAAAAAGGCTTAATTTGATTTGCACATAAGCTATCAAGATTAGAACCATAGAAGCCAGAAAAAATTATTTCTATCTTATCGTAATCGATATTTCCTCTACATTTTATAACAGGTTTAATAGTAAGATAAGATAAATCTTTAATAGGAAAACTAAAACGATGAACTACATTTACATAATCAGCTTTACTTTCAAATTCCTCTATACCATGCCTTTCGTACAAAATATTTCCTTGTTCATTAGTTTTTGCATCCTGTTGGTTTGGAGTTTTTATTTCCCCAAAACGTATTAAACAAAGTGTCATTTTAGTATTAAAAACTTTTATTTTTTCGTAGTTCTTAATTCCTATACGAACAGATAAAGCATAACTGGTTGCAGGATTATTACTAGATTGATTACTATTTGGTCCGTTATATATTTTTCTAAGTGTTATTCTATCTGCAAATATAAATTCTGGTATTTCTATATCAGTATTTTCTCCTAAAGATAGTTTGTTTTTTTTAGAAAAAGTAATCTTGTAGAATATACAAAAAGTAAATAAAAGAGTTAGTAAATTTATAATTGGAGATAAACTTCCTAACTGAGTAATAAATAACCACTTGATATTATTTATAGGATTATCTGTAAATAAGAGATATGCTGGTGTTATCAAAGAAACTAATGCTGCAACTATTAATCCTACAATGACTCTAAAAGATAAATCCTGAAAAAAAAGCCGAAACTTAGAAAACATATTAATCTTAATTTTATTGTGAGTATTTAATTTTTATATAAACTTATATCTTTAGTATAGCAAGATATTTTCCCAAATTACGTTTGATTTAATCGCACCAATAATACTGACGAGGAAGTAAAAAGGTATAAAACTAGCCAAAGAAGATAAAATCGAAGATGCAGTATCAACTTACCAACAAGCTCAAGAATACGATCGCCAATTACAGATAGATGGTAATTCTTGGAATTCACTTTGCCGATTTGGGACCCTTTATGGTTATGCTGCTAAAGTTCTAGAAGCTTGCGAGAAGGCAGTAACTCTTGCCCCCGAAAATGGAAATATTAAAGACAGTCGAGGGTTTGCTAGGGCACTTACAGGAGATAAACAAGGCGCGATCGAAGATTTTGGAGCATTTATTGAATGGACTGATAATAAGCGACTAAAAGAAAAGCGTCAACGCTGGATCGAAGAGTTGAAAGCAGGAAAAAATCCATTTACACCAGAAGTGCTAAAAGAATTATTAAATGAATAAGAATTCAGGTGTTGCTAAAATTAGAAATGGAAACAAAATTCTCAAATTTTGGAGGTTGGAATTTTGATGATTTGGTAATCTCCAAGCAACACAAATTATATCAAAATAAGCAATGCTGCCAATTTTTGATATACTCAAGACGATCGAACTTCCATGTCTATCCATATAGAATTTACTTTTACTTCACGATCGCACTTTACGCGCTACCAGAGTCGATCGTTAATCACATACTTAATCGAATATAGGAATTATACAACAACTTTCAAATATTGTCTTACTTTTTATGGCGAGGAATAAATTAAAATCTTATCTTTTATATCAAGATTGATCGCTCACCTCTAGTATAATAAATTTTAGGAAGAACTTGTTTAAAGTATGCTTATCCTGAAATTAGGATCTTAATTTAATAGAATTTTGGTTAAATCAAAATCCAC
>JANQIW010000163.1 GCA_028281945.1 Prochloraceae cyanobacterium PL24a_bin.78 | reverse complement strand
TTGTTTATTTTACCATTATAATATCAAATTTATAAAATAATGATAGAGTTTAAAATTCCTAAATCTAGGATACCAAAATTTCTTCTCCCATTCTCCCATTCTCCCATTCTCCTCATACAAATCTCTATTAAAGCAGCAGAACAAGTGGTAAAAAAAGGGCAGAGAATTTCAGATCATTCAACTCTTCCGTTGCAAACTTTCCAGCACCGAGTAAAAATCAATGGGAAAAACCTTCAAGTAAAAGTTGTAATTCATCATTCAGGTAGAATAATAAAAGCATTTTCAGCATTGAGCAACTAAAAGAATATGTCTAAAATTGAAATAAAATTAGAGCTGAAAAATTCTGAAGATACAATTGATGGTTATGACTTAGGTCATATTACTATCCGAAAAGACCAAAAATGTATATCTTCAAAAACAAAAAATTCAAATATTGATACATCGATAATGATTTTTATTAGTATTGCTGAATTTCTTGGTAGTGTTAGTGTACTTTTTTCAACTGATGAAAAAAATATAACTTTTATAGGAATCGATACTACTTTTGAATTTGTTGTGAAACGACAAAAAGATAATATGATAATAATAGAGGGTCAAAAAGGTGAACTAATAGACCAAGTTACGCAAGAAGAATTCATTAATAGTTTATGGAAGGAGGTTAAAAACTTTTATGATAGTTATGTTTATGATCTTGACGATGAAATTATCAAACCAGCTATGATTCATTCTTTGAATTTATTTAAAGAAGAATTTTCTCTTGATTAGAATAATTTATAAAGTAAAAAGATATAACATTAAAGGGATCTGCTTTTGAGATCCCTATGGTTAAAGTTAAATTATATTATTTATTGAAATTTATTCAGGAAAATTATTTTCCTTTGAATATAGATTGAAGAAAAGATTTTTGAATTATTGATCTAAAGAGAAAAATTATCTATAAATAAAGCAGCATTATCAAGTGTGGTAGCATCTACTCCTTGAACTGTTGCCAACAATTCAGCACCATTAAAAATATCTGTATCTGTAGCCGATATACCGTTTGCTTGTATAGTTAAATCTGCAAAAGTTAAGTCATCTAATAGACCAATTAGTTCATCATCAGGATTGAAATCAGTTATTATGTCTGAGCCACCGCCGGCTTCTAAAACAAAGGTATCAATACCACCTGCTCCAGTAAGAGTATCATTTCCTAGGCCACCAATTAGAGTATCATTAGCATTTCCACCATTAAGAAGATCATCATCAATTCCTCCGTCAAGAAGATCTTGGCCTCCTCCACCATTAAGAGTATCATCACCACTTCCTCCGTCAAGAAGATCTTGGCCTCCTCCTCCATTGAGAAGATCATTACCAATCCCTCCTTCTAAGGTATCGCTGCCTGATCCTCCACTAAGAGTATCATCACCACTTCCTCCGTTAAGAATATCTGCATTTCCTTCACCACTAAGAAGATCATCACCAATCCCTCCTTCTACGGTATCGTTGCCTCCTCCTCCACTAAGAGTATCATTGCCTTCATCCCCTTCTAAGATATCTTGGCCTCCTCCTCCACTAAGAGAATCGTTTCCTAAACCACCAATTAGAGTATCACTACCTGAAAAGCCTATTAAAGTATCACCACCATCTCCTCCAAGCAGACTATCTGCACCATTAGTTCCTTCAAGAACAATACCAGGTACTTCAAGACCAATGAATAAACTTGAATCATTAATTATACTAGAAGGAACTCCTTCAACTGTTACTAATAAATCATCTCCAACGGAAATATCTGTTGAGTCTCCATTATCTTCTATAATTAAATCTAAAAAACTTAATTCTGATACACTAAAAAAGTCAATATTTGCATCAAAATCTGTTATAGTATCTGCCCCAGGACCTAGTTCTAAAACGAAAATATCACTACCTTCTCCTCCAGTAAGAGTATCATTCTCATCTCCTCCTGTGAGAGTATCATCAAAATCAGAACCTATAATGATATAAGAATCTGTTTCAGCAATACTTGGAGTAAAGATTTCAGCATCTTCATTAGCAGCAGCTTTTGTTGTTCTTGTTTCACCAGCTTCTAAAATATGTGTTGCCGAACCAGTTGCTACTGATGAAAGAACAAAAGTATCAAAACCATCACTAAGATTATGAGTAAAACTTGGATTGAGAAAAGCTCCAAAAGAAACTCCTATGATATCTTCTCCTGAAGTATTTCTCAAACGCCAAGCACTAGCTTCAAATCCGGGGTTTTCATCAAGATCGAGTCTTCCTACAGATGTCAATCTTACAGGTTTAGAATCTGAACCTGTGAAAGAAGTTGCAACAGATAGAAGTTCTGGTGTAGATTCAATCTCATTATTTTCAACTAGGTTTTCTAGGTGAGTTCCAATAGTAATTGAAATTTCAGGAACAAAAAGATTGAGACCTTGTGTTGATGTTTCCGCAGATATAATACTTGTAGCCATTGTTTTCCTTATTAGTTTTTTTGACAAATTTAATATTTTTTATTATTTATAATGTACCCTTTTTTTTGAAAAAACTATAAATCTGTTGGAAATTTTCTATAGATTGTAAGCTTTTTTTTTCAAAATAGTATAAATACGTAAAATATAAAGTTAGATTTAAGATTGATTGGTCAAAAATATCATTTGAAAAATATTAGAATACATAAATTTTAGAAATACTTATTTGACTAGAACAAACATTATCAAAACTCTTTCATTATTTTTTTTTCTACCCATTCAATATTATTAAAAATAAAAATGTTTAAAATTAAATTAGATAAACTTTAAATCTCAATTCTAAATACTTATAGATTAATTCCAGCATAGTTTTTATCCAAATTAAACAATGAAACCAGAATCATCCTTAATTTCCATATCTCAAGGGCAATTAAATTTATTAGAAACTTGCCCTCCTCAATTTCAACGTATTTACTTAGAAGAATTAGCCTCTCCTCCTACACCCCAACAGCAAGAAAGGTTAACTTGGGGTAGTCGTTTTCATTTATTAATGCAGCAAAGAGAATTAGGATTACCCATAGAATCCCTAACTACAGAAGATCAAGAAATGGGAAATTCTTTGAAAGCTTTAATAGATGAAATTCCTGAACTTGTTACTTTTGATTCAAATAATTTTCGAGAAGCAGAGCATAACCGTACTCTTGTTTTTAATGATTATTTATTCACAGTCATTTATGATTTATTAATTGCTGAAAAAGATAAAGCAAAAATCTTAGATTGGAAAACATATTTTATATCAGAAGATGAAAAAAAACTAGTTAAAGAGCGACAAAAACTAGCTAAAAATTGGCAAACAAGATTATATTTTTATGTGTTAGCAGAGACTTCAGATTATTCACCAGAGCAAATTTCTATGACTTATTGGTTTGTTAAATTACCACATAAACCTCAAAGTCTGACATTTACTTATAATATCCAACAACATCAGCAAACTTATATGGATTTAAAGCTTTTATTAAGCCAACTCGATCGTTATCATATCCAATATTTAGAAGAAAAAAAAGACTTTCCACATCGTCCTGATTGTAAGAAAAACTGCCCATATTACAAAATAATCAACAGTGAATCTGTTGACTTTCCTAAAAAATGTGATAAAAATTGGCAAAAAATCCTTACAGAAATAGAAGAAATTTCTTTGTAACTAATAAATTATCAATTAACTATTGCAATCCTTCCGAAATATCTTGTGTCACACTTCCTCCTGGAAATTCCAAAGTAAAAGAAGTCGATCCGCTTGGCAGAGTAAATCTCAGTAAACCCGGAACACCATCAAGATACTCTTTGCAAATCTCCCCTGTTTGATTTAAAATTTTCCCAGAATTCAAGACAATCATATCCTGAGAAACCACTTCCTTAAAAACCTGCTCCAATTTATTAAGATCTTTTGCTAATTGGTGATCCCAAAGATCGATATCAATTCCTCCAATATCCTTAATTCCACTTCCTTCAAACATATCATCAAGTTCGATCATTTGCTCTTCATCAATTTCTTCACCCAAACCAATCAAAACAAATTTAATAAAAGGTTTTTCCAAATCAGCTATTTGGCGAGCATATTCAAAAGAATATTCCTTAACCTCTTGAAGATCTTCAATAATGCCATCAGTAATAAAAACACAAAAACCAGCAGGTTGTTTCACACCCAAAGGAGAATGATCTTTCTCAAATTCTTGGATAAAATATTTTAAAGGAGATAATAATTTCGTTTCTCTTCCCCAAGAAAATCTTTCCGGACCAGTAATTGAAATATTGTTAATTTGATTCTCATCCAACTCTCCAACTTCTTCAACTTGAGAACCATCAGGATTACAAGCCCAATAGATTAAATTAACCTTTCCATTAGAAGAGAAATTAGCCAAATAAGCCACCATTTTTTTGGTAATAGGTTCAACCACATTAGGTAAATTACTAGCACTCCCAAAAACATCATCAACAATCCCACTAATACCATACATTTTTTGCATAGATGATGAAGCATCAAGAGCTAAACCCATCCTTACCTTTTCAAAATTAGGTATAGTCAGAATTGTTGCTACAATATCAACTTCTCCAGCATTTTTCTGATAAACATTAACTTCTCCAAAAGGTTCAATAATCTTAGTTAGCTGCATTTACTAAAAACTCCTGTTATATCACAATAAATTTTATATATCCCAAGCAAATTAATTTACAATTCAACAAAATGAATCTTTCCAGAAGGTTTATTTCTTTCTTTTAAAGCTTTTTCTTGATAACTATCTTCACATTTTGTCAAATAAGAGTCCCAACATTTAGCCGCTTGAACTTGTAAAGTTAAGCCATATAAAGCAGTATCTTCTCGTAGCTTAGGAACTTCAACTCCAGGAGTAGCAGTTATTTCGCAAATATGACCAATAAACCAACGTTCCATATCCCGAACTTTTGCTTCTGGATGAAACTGTAATGCCAAACCATATTTCCCCCAAGAAAAAGCTTGGTTTTGGCAAATAGGAGTAGAAGCTAAATGAGTTGAATTAATCGGCAAATCAAAAGTCTCTCCATGCCAATGCAAAACTTTTGTTAGATTTGGTGCCAGATGAGCAAGAGGTGAATTCATCCCTTCCTCAGTTAATTCTAAAGCAGACCAGCCCATTTCTTTTTCATGTCCAGGGTAGACTTTAGATCCTAATGCTTTTGCCATTAGTTGAGCACCCAAACAAATCCCCAAAGTTGGCACATCTGCCCTCAATCTTTGTTCAATTAAACGCAACTCATCTGTTATGAAGGAATAAGTTTTTTCATCATTTACTCCTATTGGACCACCTAAAATAATAAGTAAATCTGGATCTAAAGGTTGAATATCCGCTAGATTATCAATGCCTGCTTCTAAATAAGTTACATTATAATCATACTTAAACAAACTATCACTTAAATTCCCCAAATCCTCAAAAGCTAAGTGTTGAATTACAACAGCATTTTTCATTCAACTTTTACTCCTTGTTCTTAAAATTATATTCATTAAACTTTACAGTTTTGATAATTTAAGAATCAAAACCACAATCACAACTAAATTAGTTCTTTGTTTTAATAATTTCTATTGAAAGTCAAAAAGAATTTAAAGGTTGTTTAGTCAGTTTTGATCCTTAATTCATCCTGTATTAAATAATTTATTAATTGATTCCCTTGTACAAATAAAACTATTTTTTTAGTAAAATTGTTTATATTTTTTTACAAGTAAAATATCATTTATTTATTAGCAAAGCAAACCTTTAGCCGCAAAAGCATCAGCAATTTGAGGATTTTCAAACATACCACATTTTTTAAATAATTGTAATGTGGGACGAGAATCTTGCTTAATATTAGGAATTACTTTCTCTTGAGGATAAGATTCATTAACAATTTCATCAATTTGCTTTTCATTAAAAGGAAGAGAAGTCAGCCAACTTTTTATAGAAACATAATCAGGCTCAAGAAAAGCATATACTAAGCGAGGCAAGAATACTCCAACAACTAATTGTTCCTTTTCAGAAAGTCTAGGCCAGAAATAATTGAGAAAATCTGTAAAAAAGGCATGATGTTTACCTTCATCTGCCGCATGATCTCCCACTACTTTTCTCACTGTAGTAATAACATTTTTATCTTTTGGCACCACACTAAGGATAGAAGAAATGAGAGTTTCTGAAATAGTTACAAAAAAGATTTGCAGAAGTTGATGATACTCAGGATCTGCCTCTTTCAAAATTTCTTTAAGTCTATGAAGTAAAAGAGGAGTTTTTGGAGAGTTGTAAGATACTCCTGTTAAACTTTTAATTTGACTAATTAAATCGTCAGATTGATAAGCGTGGTATCCCTCATCAGTAATAATTTTTACCGCATCATGGTACATAATATCAGGAAGTTCGACTTCGATTTGACGCAGAGCAATTGTAGTAACCACAGGATTAACCACACCGATTTCTAGTACTCGTGTAAAATCTAAATAGTTATATAAACGACTAACTAAAATTTGTTTAACAGCATCATCTCCTAAATCCATAACCATAGGATGTTGAGCCACTGGCACTAAATGTAATGGGAAAAATACTTTTCCTTCTTCTTGTTCTTCAGGGCTAAGAATACGATGAGGTTTAGTTCTAGCACTAGCCTTTGTTTCCCAATTTTTCAAGTTGTAAATCATCATCTCAAAACTACCATTTTATATGTCTTAAGATATTTTACAGCAAACTTCAATGTTTTTTCGGAAAACCCCAGAAAAATTAATCAAATACAGTCTTTAGCTATTCTTATAGAGGATATTGTAACCCTTTTAACTAATAGTATTCAAGCTTTTTGCTGCTTATTATTTTTAAAAGATTATTTTTTAAATGTTCGTTTAGCTATTCAATACTTTAAGTACAAAAAGAATTGGATTATATATCTTTTGATTTTAACTTTAAACTTAGTTATAAGTAGAAAATTCTTCTTAAAAATTATGTTTTATTAAAAGATTATAGTGTTTATTTTCGTATGAAAAATTTAATCGGTATTGACTATCTCCTATATAATGATATTATTTTATATTTATTCTTTAATTTTACCCTAAAAAATCCTATCAAAAGTAGAACTTTTTTCTTAAAAACTTTTTTTTCCTTCATTTACCTTAATATTTGGCAATAAAAATTAACAATTAATCTACCAGAAATCCTCCAATTAAAGGGTTAATTATCCCAGATTTAGGATTTTCAAATTCTATAATTCTTAAAAACTCTCCTATAATTTCTCTATGTATCAAGGGAAAAGGGAAGATAAGGAAAAAATCAATTGGGGAGATAATCAAAATTTTTTCTTATTTTTTAATCTCCCTTGATCAAAACTTTTCTCTAATTATTAATAATTAAAATCTCGTTACCAACTACAGGGCTTCGAGCTAATAAATTACCCTGAGAATCGATAATTTCTAGTTTTCTAAAATCTAGATCTTTTGCTTTTTCTAAAATTTGATTTCCTATTTCTATTTGTTTAGAATTGGGCAATTCGTACCAATCATCACTAACTTTAACTATCAATTGACTTAAGCCAAAATCTGCTTTTATAGAAGTAATTAATCCTTGTGCATATTTTTTAGTAAATTGTATAACTCTCTTTTGGATTGCCTCAATTAAAATTTGCTCTGGTGTCAATTTTGGTTCAGATTCTGGCAAAACTTCTACTGCTTTTTCTGGTTTTGGTTCAAATAATTCTGGTGAATTTTCGATAGTTTCTGGAGTTTCTATTACCTCTGGAGTTTCTATTACCTCTGGAGTTTCTATTAACTCTGGAGTTTCTATTACCTCTGGGGTTTCTATTACCTCTGGAGTTTCTATTAACTCTGGGGTTTCAATTGCTTCTGAAGTTTCTATCTCCTCAGGTATTTCAATTACTTCTGGGGTTTCAATTGCCTTTGAATTCTCTACTACTTGAGGTTTTTCTCCTAAATTAAAATTGAATTTTTCTCCTAAATTAAAATTGAATTTCTCCGGGAAAAAGTAAATAAATATAGGTATTGATAGTAAGACTATTAAAATTATGATAAATACCCAATTAGATAGTAATGAACCTATTTTCCCTAAAAAACCTATATCTTGATTTTTCTTTTGATTAGATTGGTAATCTTTTTCTTTTTTTGTCTTGCCAATTTTGTTTTTAACCTTGGAAGAATCCGATTTAACTTTAATTTTTTTTGACGTTTCTTTTCCTTGATTCTTTTCAGTTTCTGGTTGTTTTATATCCGAATCAATTGACTTAGTAATTGTCCCTAAACTTTTGGTTTGAATATTTATTTCTCTTATAGATTCTATTGGTGGTATATTAACATCAGATTCTGTTTGGATTTGAGATACAATTGCTTCCAACTGCTTAATTGTATCTACTAGCAATTCGATACTTTCCCCTTTAGAATTAGAAGAGAAGGTTTTATTTTCTGAATAATCCTGTTCTTGATTTTCTATTGACATGTTAATTTTCGATCCTAAAAAATTAAAAATGAATTATCGATATTTTCGATTTGTAATAGTTATTTTAATGGTGTTACTAACTGCTTGTTCTAATAATACCCCTCCCAAAGAATTAGCTCCAGATGGAAGTATCATAACAAAAGCCATTGCCATTGAACTAAATTTAAGCCAGAAGGAATTAAATGATCACCTCATTGCCTCTAAACCGGAGTTAGATATTTCTAATATTAATGTTGGCAAATTAGAAACTCTATATATTGACAATTTACCAGGATATCACCTTCAAGGAACTTATAATCTTAAAATCAAGTTACCTCATCAAGAAGTAACACAAAAAAAGAATCCTTTTGAACTTTATTTGCAAAGACAAATTGAAGGCAAAACTTGGCGTTTAATTAGGCGTGAAAGTCGTGATCAGGATAAATCTCCTCAATGGTTTTCTTACTTAGTTGATTAAATTTATTTATTTTTTAATTATTTTTTTACCTTTTAATATTAAATCTATTAAGTTTATTGAAAAATATAAAAAGTCTTAAATAGATATCTACAATATAATTTATTTATTTTCATAAAAAATTTTAGTGTATTTTCTTTAAACAACCATTTTTATCAAAAATTAAAATATTAATTGGAGAATTTAAGGATATATCTCAGCTTTATTCTCACTATATTTATTCTTTTATATTAATTAAACAATTATAAAACCTAATTTTT
>JANQIW010000148.1 GCA_028281945.1 Prochloraceae cyanobacterium PL24a_bin.78 | reverse complement strand
AAGATCTTAGCTTCTACCAAATTTAAATTTTAAATAACTATTATTTTGGTAATATCATAATTTTCTTAGCAAATATAATCATTATTATTGGAAAAAATTTAACTACTTAACTATTAATAATAAAAAAAAATATCCATGAGAACCATTATTGCTACCTTTTTATCCCTAACAATTCCCCTAACAATCTCTAATTATGCTCCTAAAATGGCCCTAAATTCCGAACCAGAAACATCTGAATCAGTAGTTAGAGAGTCAATTGGCTTAGTTCGATTACCAGCTGTATCCCCGGAATTTCGCAATGAATGGACCCCAGAATTAGAAGCCGAATTCCAAAAAAGAGCACAAGCAATCATTAATTACCATGCTAATAAAAAGAGATATGGTAATGCCTATGGGGAAAACGAAAAAAGATCTTATCCTAATGCTATGTTTGATTTTTTAGCTGGAAATAGGTCAAAAGCTATAGAATTCCTACAAGCAGAAGATCCCCAAGCAGATCAACACCAACATACAGACGGGATTGATTTTTATTATAGTTTCACTTTAAAAGGACAAATTCGTAAATATTTTCTTTTTGGTGATTTTCTAGATCCAGAATATAAACAAAGAATGTATGAAGGAGCAAAGAAATGGACAGCAAAAGATCCTTTGACTAATCCTCATCCTATTTATGGTTATGGAGATGGTAGTGGTAAAGATTGGGATATTTCCAGAAGAGGTCTTTGGGTAGACGGTCGTAATACGGATAATCTTAGAGCCATGCGTGAAATTGCAGTTTATCTAATGGCGGAAGAAACCGGGAATGAAGAAACTCGTCTGCTTTATAAGGCAAAAATCAGGCGTTATGTATGGGCATTATACCATATAGGGCAAGGAGAATGGGATTCAGAAGTATATCACGGACATACTTTTGCTCCTTATCTTTCCTTATATGACTTTGCTAAAGATCCTGAAGTTAAGTATTTAGCTAAAGCAGCTTTAGATAGATTAGCCGCTGCCGCCGCAGTTAAATATTATAGAGGTGGTTGGGGTGGCCCAGTTAAAAGAGATTATGGTGGTGCAAATGTGGTATATGGCTCTGGTGCTGCCCGTACTTTTGCTTTATACTTCGGAGACAATATAGATCCTATCCCTAAACCAGAGTTAGATACTTTACATATGATTACTAGTACTTATCGCCCACCTCTAGCCGTAGTAGCTTTGGCAAGGAAAAATTTTGATAAACCAATGGAAATTCTTAGTAGTAAGCCTTTATATGAAAACTGGAAAGAGGGAAAAGATCGGCAACCTGGATATTGGGAAACTACTTTTATAGGAAATAGTTACCAGATGGGGAGTTTAGTAAGTACTTTTCCTGATGGAGATGTGGCACCTTTTAAATTAGTTGCAGACAATTCTCAAAGAGGAGTTGATTTTTTTGTAGCTAATACTGGTAGACAATGGGTAAGACAAGGGAAAAATCCAGGGGATCAAATTGGGCAGTATGAAAATTTATTGATTTGGTTGCGTTCTACTGATAATAATCTGCCATTTTTCTTTCAGTTTCCTGTAACTGCTACCTCAGAAGTAGAAGATGATATTTGGTTTGTGAAATTAGAAAAAACTTGGTTGGCTATTTATCCTATTAATCTTAGCGATCGAACTTCTGTTACTATTTCTAGGGAAAGACTTGCTCAGAGATATGCCAATGAACAAACTTTTAAAGCCACAGTTACTGGAAGTAATTATGGAGGTTTTGCCCTAGAAGTAGGAGAATTATCAACTCATGGGGATTATGAGAATTTTAAACAAAAGGTAAAAAATAAAAGTCAACTAGATTTAAGTAATTTAGCAAATGGTAAGATTAAACTTAAGGGTTCTCTTGAGAAAACTTTAGAGCTTACATACAATCAAAATAATCTTTTACCTATGTTAATGAGAAATGGACAAGAACACAAATGGTCAGAAAATTTTGATCTTTATAATAGTCTTTCATCTGAAGAAGTATCTATTTCCCTTGGCTGGAAAGAAGGCACTCTCAAAGTAAAAGCAGGTGGATATGATTTTCAAACTACAGTAACTGCTGATGGTAAAGTATTCCTCAATCCCCAGTAGATTTTAGTTGATTATTCTAATATCAGATATGATCAAAAACAAAAATAAGATCGTTCCTATATATAGGAATGATCTATCACATATAGAATTACCATTTTAAATAAAATAAATCAAATCGAATAAAATTATCCTTAAGATATTAAGCTAACTCAGGGCGACGGGATAAAACCCAACATAAAACTGGAGATAAAATTGCACAAGAAATACTAATAATCAAAATAACTAATAAAACACTGCTGAAATCTGTATTCATACTCACTAACCTCTCAACTTTTTAAAATTTATCCTGTGTTCTTGATCTCATTCTAGCTAAATTTTCAAATTTTATGGGGCATTTGTTACATAAATTTATGGTAAAGTATTGTAAAAGAGTGTAAAAGAATATAAAAAAATGAAAAGAAAGAGCAACTAATATGGTTTTTCCAAAAGTATGACATACAATGGTTAGGGGAGACAAGGGGGACAAAGGAGACAAGGAGGACAAGGGAGATAGGTTTTAGGTCGAGAACCGACTAATTTTTGATACTTTTAACTCTATCATCGTTTTTAAAAATTGGTAGAAATTTTCTTTTCCTTAACCAAGGTTAAACTATTCCAACTACCTTGAGAATTATAACTACGAATCATACGATACCGTAGTTCAGGTGAAACTAACCAACCGGCCTCTAAAATAAAATCATGACCAGCTTTTATCTGTATAGGAGTATTACAAGAGGCACCATCAGGTAAAAGTAAAATTTGTACAGGTTGATCACTATTTTCAAACTTTAAAATCGAACCCTCAATGTGAGCGGTAGAAGTAATAGTATGAGTAAAATCATCAATAGTAAAACAAACCTCTTGACTTATATGATGAGAATCAAGGGCATTTACCTTCAGCTTGGTAGGATAAACAACCGATCGAAAATCAGGATAAATAGTAATTGCCTCCCCAACCCATTCCCCTAAAAGTGAATCTATAGTTAAAGGAGGTTGTTCTGGAGTATCACTTCCAACTAACTTTTCTCGAATTAGAGTTAATTGATCAAATTTGCCATTACTATCAAAAAGCTGCACCTGACGCAAACGACGAGAGCCAGCAATTAAAGCCAACTCACCACCAAATTGAGAAAAAGGGCTTCGTTGTAGAGAAGCTTGACAGAAACAACCGTCATTAAAAAACAAAATCTGATTTCCAATGGAAGTATATTCTAGAACTAATTCCTGTGGAGGTTGCCCTGAAGGAAAACGCTTGAGACTCAGACGAATCTTTTCATTATTATTCTCTCCTACTAAAGAAAGTAAACTAGGAGTATCACTTAACTCCTCCCCTGATGGAGAAAAACTAGTAAAAGAGCCTTCCCATTCACCAAGATTTTTTAAGAAATATTGCCATTGAGTAGTCATGAAAGATGATCTCCAGTATTTAAAATCCTGTTTTACTTTTTCAAAAGATTGATCTGAAAATTTGTCTCTAAAAAATAAAAGACGATTGCCTCAATCATCTATGAGATCGTTATTCTCCCTTGAGATAAATTATATAAAAAATTAAAGATTATCCCTAATTTTTACGAAACGATTTTCATGAATTTTTCGACCTTTACGATGTCGGGTAAGGCGGAGACATTACTGTCTCGTTCTCCCCTAAGAACCGTACGTGACAGTTTCCTATCATACGGCTCAAGCAGCACTTCAAGCCTTCAACTTGGATTTTATATGTACCTGTTTATGGCACGTTGTGTGCATGTGAACGAGGTTCTCGGTGTCGTCCGTTCCTCCATCCTTAACAGGTCTTATATGATGGGTATCGATAGATTCTCCATTGCTTAATGATTGACCGCATCCAGGACATTTCCAAAACTGATTTTTGGCTACTTCGTAATACTTTGAACCCTTAGCCCATCTTTTATTGGTTATTCCTTGATAGCGTTTCAACCAGTATTCAGTTAATTCTGGGTCGTCTGGGCTATTTGTTCCTGCTACTTTTACATGTCTGATAATCTTGGTTTTAGCAATATTATATAATGTTAGTAGTTTTTCTTCGCCAATTCTATCTTCTGTTTTACAGGCAAATGTCCAGTCTCGACCTTTTATCCGCATGAAGTATCTATCTTTTATCCATTGTCTTGATTTAGTAGAATGCCTACGCTTTGCCCAAGACCAGAGGTATTGCCATATTCTATTGTTGATATAGCTAAAGGTTTTTTTGCTTACTGTTCCTCTGTAGTAGTTGGCAAAACCCCGGAGTATCGGATTTAGCTTTTCAATTAGGATTTCTTGTTTAACACTTTTATTCTTTCTTATTATTTGTCCTATTTTTTGACAAAAGCTAAGAACTTTTTCTTTTTGTGGTCTGATTAAGAGTTTACCATTATAGTGTTTTAGATTAAATCCTAGATAATTAAAGCCTTCATCTATATGTATTATTTTTGTTTTCTCCGTGCTGATTTCGAGTCCTCTTTGACTCATCCATTCTTTCACCAATAGTAGTACATCCTCTAGTTCTTTTTTCGTCTTGGAAGTGACTATAAAGTCATCTGCATATCTGACGAACCCCAATTTAGGGTTATAGTTCGAGATTAAAGAGTATAACCCATGTAGCCCGATGTTGGCGAGCACTGGGCTTAATACTCCACCTTGTGGTGTGCCTGTATTGGTTGGGTTTAATTCCCCATTGTAGATGTATCCAGCCTTTAGCCATTCTTTTATTTGGTTGCGTGCGGGATGTGTCCCAATTGCTTCCATAATGGTTATGTGTGCTAGATTGTCAAAGAAACCTTTAATATCAGCATCTAGAACCCACATGTCGCTTTTTCTTTTGCCACCTTTAAGTCTGCTAAAACATTGAGCTATAGCATCGTGGCAACTGCGTCCTGGTCTGAAGCCATATGAGTGTGCTTCGAACACTGCTTCCCATTCCGGTTCTAGAGAGTTTTTTACTATTGCTTGAGCGACTCTATCCCTTATTGTTGGTATGCCTAGGGGACGTTTCTTGCCATTAGATTTTGGAATGTATATTCGCCTTGTTGGATTTACTTTTTGTTCCTCAACCCATGAATTGACAAGTTTTACTCTCTCTGCTGGTTCTATTATCACCTCCCCATCTATTCCAGCAGTCTTTTTTCCTGTATTAACTTGAGTTATTTGTCGTACTGCAAGCAATAAATTTGCGTAGGATTTATTTAATAATTTCTGCAACCTTCTTAGTTGCTTGAATTGACCAAGTTTTCTGGCACGAAATATCCGTTTACGTAAGTTGTTAACAATTTTCCAGCACTTTTGCCATTCTACCTGACTCCAGTTTTTCAATTGTCTGCTTTGTCCATGTACCATCGGTATCTCACTTATCATTGCATTAACTTCCTTTTATAAAGTTCTATTTCGTATGCTACTCAGATGAAGTCTGCTATTCCTTTCGGTCAGGGGCAAATTTTGAATCCCTATCTTTCTCATTACAAGAAAGCC
>JANQIW010000124.1 GCA_028281945.1 Prochloraceae cyanobacterium PL24a_bin.78 | reverse complement strand
GGAAGAACTCAAAGCCAGAGGAATTGATTTGTAATACTGTAATACTATAATCTCAATCTGTTCTCGTTCTAGATATTCTCAAGCAAAACCAAAACTTTTTAAAATTAAACCCAATGTCTCGATAATATATAGATAATCACGAGACAAAAAAAGTAAATAAAAAAAGTTTACTATATAGCCAAGTTTATCGAGAACGGGAACACTTTATTGAGTAATAAGATCAATGTAATAAGTAATTAAGATACACTCTTTTTGTCCTAAGTCTTCCCAAGTCTTCCCCACTCACCCATCATCACCCCTCATCATCCTCAAGAAAACCATCCCTCCCATCTCCCAGTTTTCTGCCAATTTTCTATCAAAAGGTTAAACTAATTCTTGGATTAAAATTAAATTTATAATAGGCATTTTTTATTTCTAAAAGTTATGGATAATAAACCAAAAACTTATTCGTGGTGGCAAGAAGTTATTAGTTTCGATTTACGATCGCTCGCTTTATTTCGGATAGGATTAGCCTTAATAGTGATTGGAGATTTGATTTTTAGATCTTTTTCTTTAGCAGCGCATTATACTGATAATGGAGTATTGCCAAGGGAAGCTTTAGTTGCAGATAGAATAGGTAAATCTTTTTATTGGTCTCTCAATAACCTTAGTGGTTCTACTTTTTTTCAGGTAATCCTGTTTTTGTTAGCAGGCTTAATTGCTTTAGCTTTGTTAGTAGGTTATCGCACTCGATTGGCTACCATTGCTACTTGGGTTATGGTAATTTCCATTCATAATCGTAATCCTACCCTTATTTTTGCAGCAGATGATGTTTTACGTGCCCTACTTTTTTGGTCAATGTTTTTACCTTTAGGGGCGACTTATTCCATAGATAGTGCTTTGAATAAGTCTGATAATCCTTTCCCTAAACGAATTTTTGGCATTCCTACTTTAGCTTTGATGATTCAACAGATTCTAATCTATGCTGGTTCTGCGGCTTTTAAAACTAAGAGTGAAATTTGGTGGCCTAGTGGGGATGCAGTTTATTATGCTTTAAATTTCGATCAATATGTAACTACTATTGGTCAAATTTTACTAAGTTTGGATTTTCTCCTGCGCCCTCTTACTATTGTTACCCTCTGGTTTGAATGGTTTGGTCCTTTGATGATTTTTATTCCTTGGAAAGTTACATTCTGGCGTTATTTAGCTTTAGCTAGTTTTGTTCCTCTTCATATTGGCTTTGGTTTACATTTTCATATTGGTATTTTCCCATTTTTAAGTGTCTTTAGTTGGTTAGCTTATATTCCTAGTCATTTTTGGGATGGAATGAAGCAGAAGATTTCCACTCCAGAACGTGAAGGTTTACGGATTAATTATGATAAAGATTGTGGTTTCTGTAAGAAGGTAGTTTATTTATTACGAACTTTTTTAATTTTACCCGGTACACCTCTGTTGGTTGCTCAAGAAAATGAATCTATTTATGCTGCTATGCTGGAGCAAAATTCTTGGGTAGTTGAGGATTATAAAGGAAATCGTATTTTTAAATGGCAAGCCGTTACTTATGTTGTCAGTCTTTCTCCAGTGTTTTTCCCTTTAGCTTATATTATGAGATGGCAACCTTTAATGTCTTTGGGCACTAAGTTTTATGAATTTATTGCTTCTAATCGCAAGTTTGCTGGTATTTTTACTACTCCCTTTAAATTCCGTAATTTAGATGTTAAGGGTAATTATTCTTGGTTTGTTAGTATAGTTGCTTTGTTGTTCTTGTTATTAACTTTAGTTTCTAATGTTAGGTCTTTTGTTGCTCAAACTGTGGGATTTGGCTATCCACAAGAAGAAAATCAATTGGCTTATAGTCTAGATACGTTCTTGAAACGCCGTACTTTTCAGCGGCTTTTTACTGTTAGTCGTCTGACTAGATTAGACCAATCTTGGAGTATTTTTGCTCCCACTCCTCCTCTAGATGATGGTTGGCACGTGATTGTAGGTAAGTTGGCTGATGGGAGTGAGGTTGATCTTCTCCATGGTGGTAAAGTAATTTTTGATAAGCCCAGTCTGAAACGCCGTAATCAGCTTTACCCTAATATGCAATGGCGTACTTTTTTTATCAATCTTAATCGTAATATCGGCAATAGACTTTATCCTCATTATGTTTCTTATCTTTGTCGTCAATGGAATTCTCAACATTCTCCTTCTCAACGTTTGGTGAGTTTGGAGGTTTTCTTTATGGATGAGCGCACGGTTTCTCCTAATGAGGTTCAATCTGTTGAGAAAACTGTTGATTTTCAAGCTTCTTGTGATTCTATTGATGATATTTAGCTGAATGGGAGAGTGGGGGAATGGTTTTCTTGAGGATGATGAGGGGTGATGATGGGAATGGGAAGAATGGGAAGAATGGGAGGAATGGGAGGAATGGGAGGAATGGGTGACTTCTGCTTACGCAGAGGCGGAAGCCAACAGTTGACAAGGGAGAAAAAAAGTGTATCTTATTACTTATTTTCAAAAAGATATTACTCCAAACTTTGAATAATTTGATTTCTACCAGTATTCTTAGCCCGATATAAAGCAGTATCAGCCTTTTGAAGCAAAGAAGAGGGATTACCATCACGAAAAGGAAAAATAGTAGAGACCCCCAAACTAAGAGTAACCCGATGGCTTACAGAAGAACTACGATGAGGTAAATTAAGAGAAGCCACTTGAGATTGGATTTGTTGAGCCACAATCAGAGCACCAGAAGCATTAGTATTAGCTAAAATCACACCAAACTCTTCCCCACCATAACGAGCACAAAAATCACTTGCCCGTTGACAAGCGGATTCGATAGCCTTAGCAATCTCCTTAAGACACAAATCCCCTTGTAGATGACCATAAGTATCATTATAAGCCTTAAAATAATCAATATCGCACATAATCAAAGACATGGGCTGATTTTCCCGAACCATACGATTCCATTCATTCTGAAGAGTGTGATCAAAATGACGACGATTACTCACTCCAGTTAAGCCATCAGAACAAGCAAGTTTTAATAATTCCAAATTAGCTTCCTGTAATTTTTGATAAAGTTCCGATTGTTGAATAGCAATAGACACATGATTACCCACTTGTGTTATAAAATTTCGTTCCCATTGTTTCCAATAACGATGTTTGCTATAACTTTGTACAATAATTTGTCCCCATAATTTTTTATTGTTTTCTGGATTATTTTTTTGATTTTGTGGTGATAAAATATTGGTAATTTCAGGATTTAGTTCATATTGCCACACAGGTAAAACGATAATTGATTTAGCCAAATAAAAAGCTATATTATCTAAATCAGTTATATTATCTACTAACATAGTATGGAGATTATTATCTAAAAAAGAATTATAATCTTCATTTACAGCTTCTGCCAAAATTTCACCACGCTCTTGATTTTCACAACGATAAATTAAGACTCTATCTATACTTAAAAAATCTCTAACTTCTTCCACAGTGGTTTGAAGAATATAACTTAAATCTAAAGAAAGACGGATTTTTTCAATAATAGTTGAAATAAGTTTATCTCTTTCTAACTGTAACCTTAATTTTTCTTCTATTTGTTGACGCTCAATAGCATATTCAATAGATTTCAATAAAAATTTACCATGCAAATCAGATTTTACCCAATAATCTTGTGCCCCATTACGAACAGCTTCTATTGCTAAATCAGAATCACTATTAGCCGTCAAGACGATGATGGGTATATTAAGGGATTTTTTTTTCATTGTAATTAGAGTATCAATTCCTTTGCTATCTGGAAGTGATAAATCTAATAAAATCAAATCAAAACTATGGTTTTCAATCAATTTAACTGCTTCATGCAAACGTTTGACAACTTGAATATTTAAAATTTGGGCATTCTGCGTGAATAATTCTGCTCTAATTAACTCAGATTCAAGAGAATTATCCTCAACTAATAAAATTTTCATCTTTTTGGTTTTCACAAGACATATCTTTCAATACATAGTTTTTAAAATATTTTTTTTTGTAATCACAGATGACTATTTTCTACTATTAAATTAGTAATTTTAATACCAAAAATATATAGTTATAAAATCTAGACTTAATTCTTACTTGAATCTAAGGAACATCATTATCGTTACTAGCTCAAAATCAAATTAATATTGCCCATCACTTATTATAAAACTTTGATAGAGAAATTTCATCACAATCTTACTTATTATCCATAAATTTTAGCTAGGAATTGTGAAGTAAAAAGTTGAACCTTGTTGTAGTTGAGAATCTACCCAGATTCTACCACCATGACGTTGGACAATTTTCTGACATATAGCTAAACCTATGCCACTACCGGGATATTCATCTTGAGTATGTAAGCGTTGAAACATTTGAAAAATCCGATGGCAATGTTTCATATCCAAACCAATGCCATTATCTCGAAAAGAAAACAGCCAATGCTGGGAATCTTGAAGCTGAGAGTTAATTTTAATAATTGGAGTAGCTTGAGATCGATATTTAATAGCATTACCAATTAAATTTTGGAATAATTGAATCATTTCAGAAGTATCAGCCATAATTGTCGGCAAATTATCTTCACAATTAATAATAGCTTGGTTTTCATAAATTTCAAGATTGAGATTAGCCTGAGACACTTCTAAAACTTCATTAAAATCAGTCAACTCCAAAAGAGGATCATTTCTTCCTACTTGAGAATATTCCAATAAATCATTAATTTGTCTTTGCATTTGGCTTATGCTAGCTAATATATAGTTGATATATTTTTTATCTTGAGATAGAAGTTGATCTCCTACTCGTTGTTGTAACAAATTAGCAAATCCAGATATAGTATTCAAAGGGCTTTGTAAATCATGGGAAACAATATAAGCAATTTGTTGTAATTCAGCATTAGAGCGAGTTAATTCTTCTTGTTGAGCATTTTGGGTTTTTAACAATTCTGCTTGATACAAAGCAATACTCAATCGATCACCAAATTGACGTAACAAATTCACTTCATTATCAGTCCATTGTCTAATGTCACGACAATGTTGTACACATAATAAACCCCAAGGTAAATGATTAATCTGATTTTCCGTAAGAGAATCATCTGGGATAGATTCCGATGAATTTAGATTAAGAAAAATAGGAATCACAAAATTTGCCCTAATTTGATATTGTTCTAGAAATTCTAGATAACAAGGATCTAAATCACTTTGATAAATATCATGACAAATCAGAAGATTATCTTCCAGAAACTTGGATTGGCATTCAGGTAGATAACATTTTTCATCAATTATTTTCCCTAACATTCTAGGAAAACCAGAGACAACAGCCTCATTAACCACTTCTCCTGAACCAGTAGATTGATTAATTTGAAAAAATAAAACCCTATCTACTGCCAAAGTTTTTTGTAATTCAATCACTGTCATTTCTAATATATCCGGTATTTCCCATGATTCTCGAATTTTCATCGTGAGAGATGCCAAGATTTCTTGATATTTAGTCAGACGAAATTGTTCTTCTAGAGCTTGTTTTTCTTTAGTAATATTTCTAGCATTTCCTTGAATTTGAACTATATTATCTTTGCTATCTTTAATAGGAACTAAAATAGTATGAAAAATCTGTTTCCCTGTTAGTAAATCAAAAGTTTCTTCATAATCAATAGTTTTTTGGGCTGCAAGACAAGCCCGATATTTTTCTTGACAATAGGAAGTTATTTCTGGAGGAAATAAATCTTCATGACGTTTCCCGACAACTTCTGCTAAACTTCGATGAATAGTTTTTTCCATAGAAGGATTAATTGTGGAAAAAGTAAATTTATCTGAAGATACATCTAGCAAAAAGATATTATCTGTAGAATTATTAAAAATACCTGCATAAAGTGCTTGAGATGCTCGAAGTTTTTCTAAAGCAATGATTCTCGAATAATAATTATAAATTGTTTCTCCAACAATTCCCAATAATTGAGCATCATCTTTGCACCAATTTTTATAATTTTGATCTTTATTTTCCAAAGCAATTTGCCCCCAAAGCTTCCCTGAATGATCATTAATAGGAACAGCAATTGCTGAGCAAACCCCTAAAAATTCAAGTAAATATTTCTCTTCTTTCGCTGATTCTGGAAGATTTTCAATATCTGGAATAATGATATTTTGATTTGATTCTAATTGTTTTTGCCACCATTGATAGGGAGATATTTTGAGAATATTATAATTAGATTGATAAGTTTGATTTCCTCGCCACCATTGAAAAATATTAACACCAGTTTTTCCATCATCTCTAAACTCAGTTATATAGACATAATCTGCTTCTAGAGTCATGCCAACAATTTTCAGTATTTGATTTAAATTTACTTTTTCATTGGTAGCAAGTTTTTGAGAAATTTGTGCTAAGGCAGTTTCTAACTTTAAGCGATATTGTATTTGTTGACAATTTTGGACTCTTTCTGTTATATCTGTAAATAATCCATATACTCCTTTGACATGAGATTCATCATCAATATCTGGTATTAGTGTAGCATCAACATAACAATCTCCTTTATTTTCATAGGGTATTAATGCTTCATATTTAACAACTTTACCAGTTAAAGATTCCTCAACATAATTCTTAGATATTTTATATGCGGATTCTCCAATAATATCTTCGACTTTTTTCCCTAAAATTTCTTCAATTTTGTATCCAAACCAAGATTCATAGGTTTGATTGACAAATCTATATCTTCCATTTATATCCATATAGGAGATACATACTGGTAAAGCATCGGTAATTAATTGTAATTCTCTTTCTCTTTTTTTCGCTGCTTGTTCTGCTTCTTTGCATTCTGTAATATCTTGAATCATAGAAATACCATATTTGATATTATCCTGTGAATCTCTTAACACAGTTGTCGTCCAATTTCCCCATCGAATTGTTCCATCTTTGTGGATAAAGCGTTGTTCTAGAGAAAAAGTGTTAATCTTACCAGCTAAGATTTGATTAAGAGAATTAGATAAAGCATCATAGTCATCTGGATGGGTAATTTTTTGGAAATTTTCTCCTAGCAATTCTGATTTAGAATAGCCGATAAACTCACAAAATCGATTATTGACTTGGATAAAAGTTTGCAAATGACATTGAACAATGCCTACTGTAGCTAAATCAAAGATAGTATGATAGATTTCTTCCCTTTCTTTTAAATCAAGTTCTGCTTTTTTGAAATTACTAAAATCAGAAACTATTCCTTGATAACCTTCTATCTTGCCATTCTCACCTCGAATTACTGTCATGACATTTCTAAGGTAACGAAAATCTCCATTAGGTAAAATAATTCTATAAGTTATTTCAAGATTAGCTTCAAGAGAATTTCCAGAGAAAAAAGAATCAATCACCAATTGACGATCGTCTGGATGAATACAGTTAAGCCAATTATGAGGGTAATTAGAGCATAAATATTCTTGAGAACGCTCAAAGATTTGAAGGATAGCACTATTAAAGTAAATAAACTCAAAATCTGAATTAACTAAATAAATACCATCCGGTAGATTTTCTAATAAAGTTCGATATTTTTCTTCTGAAGATTTTTCTATCATTGGTGTTTTCGTCTCATTAAGGGTATCATTTTCTCCAGCATCTGTGAATCAACTATAGTTTTTTTTATTCTGACAAAAAATTTAGCTTATTTTATCTTCATGAAAATCCATAATTAGAATGTTTAAGTATTATTTTATAATAACCATACTAATTGAGGAATTAAGATATTTTCCGTATTTAGGTTAACTATTTTACCAATCCCTAAAAAACTCCCGTTTTCATGGTGAATTCTCATGGGTTGTTGTCTAATTTCATTTTCTAGAGATGGAACTAAAATTTTTTGTCCGTGACACCATTTCTGGGATTTTTCCTGTGATAATTGAATCATGGGTAAATGATTTAGGTAAATTTCTGGAGGAATCAGTAACTGCTTTGATAGAGATAGATTTTCTATTTCCTCAAAACTTAAACTATCAACTAGATTCATGCCACAACTGAGGGTACGAGTCAAAGCTGCTAAAGTGCCCCCCACACCACAAGCTGCACCCAAATCTCGGGCGATTGCCCTAATATAAGTGCCGGGGCTACAATAAATAACTACATCTAATTCTGGGTATTTTCCTGGGAACCAGTCTAAAATCTCTATTGTAGTAACTTCAACTACCCTTGGTATTATTTCTATTGATTTTCCTGCCCTAGCCAATTCATATAATTTCTTTCCTTTTTGTTTAATTGCGCTATATTTTGGAGGAATTTGCTCTATTTTTCCTGTAAATTTGCTTAAGTTTTCTTGAATATTCGTTAAAGTTAAATTTGATGCTAGATGGGTGTCTATTACTTCTCCTTCTAAATCATCAGTAGTTGTAGTGATACCGAAGCGAATTTTTGCTTGATAAGCTTTTTGGGAGGGTAAATACTGTAACAAGCGAGTAGCTTTTCCCACAGCTATGGGCAATACTCCTGTTGCTAAGGGATCGAGAGTTCCACCATGTCCTACTTTTTTGATATTAAATATTCTTCTGATTTTAGCAACACAATCATGAGAGGTAAATCCTTGAGGTTTATTTAAGTTTAAAAATCCTACTTGATTAGGCATAATTTAGTTATAATAACAATTAACATTTCATTCTCGATAAATTACTTTATTTCTGCCACGAGCTTTGGCTTCAGATAAGGCTTTCATACTACGTTTTAAAATATCTTCTAAGTTTTGATCATTATGGTGATAACTAGACATTCCTATACTAACTTGTATAGAGATATTAATATTATCAATGCCTATTAAGTTTCGATAGATTTTATTGCGAATATATTCAGCAATTGCCACAGCTTTTGCCGTATTTATATTTGGTAGTATAGCGATAAATTCTTCCCCTTCAAAGCGTCCTAAAAAATCTGATTTTCTCAAAGATTTTTGGATAATTTTAGCAACTTTGCTAATAACTTGATCCCCAATGCTATGTCCATATTTATCGTTAATTAGTTTAAAATAATCTAAATCTATCAATAAAAGAGAAAAGGAATAATCTCCATTCCTAGTTTTACTTTTGATAAATTCTTCTTCAGCTATTTTCCAAATATAAAAACGATTAAAAATACCTGTTAGTGGATCAAGATTTATTGCGCCTTCTAAGTCTTGTGTAAACTGTTTTTGATTATCTAAATCTTCTGATACAATTAGCTTTTTTTGGTCTTTCTCATGGTTTTTCTCATGGTCTTTTTCAAGAATATTTCTTAGGAAAATAAGATCAACTTCTTCTCCTAACCACTGGGTTTTAGAACGGTTAATTTGGGCATATCTTAATTCTTTAGTATCTTCAATTTGCCATTGAATTATTGCTCCATCTACCATTGATATTTCCAGATTAGAATTTAATAATTCTGATAAAGATCGATTCAATATTTTCCCTGCAATAGAGTTAGCAAAGCAAACAATATTTTGGGTATTAACAATCAATACTCCATCATTGAGATGATCAACAATGGTTTTAAATTTTGCCTCACTTTCTTTTAATTTTCCATGAATTGTCTCCAATTTGATAGCTTGTTTTCTCACGATTAAATTAGTTTTAATCCGAGCAATTAATTCAGGAATTTTAAAAGGTTTAGTAATATAATCAGCCGCTCCTAATTCAAAAGCACGAAGTAAATTATTTTCTTGATTACTTGCAGTTAAAAAAATAATAGGAATTTCCGAGTTAATCTTATCTTTTTTAATTTGTTTACATACTTGCAATCCATCTATTTCTGGCATTAATAAATCCAAAAGAATCAAATCTGGTTGAAGATTGTTAACTTTTTGAATAGCTTCTACTCCATTTAAAGCTACAGAAATATTGTAGCCGTATTTTTTTAAAATTTTTCCCAAGACTTCTAAATTTTCAGGGTGATCATCTACTATTAAAATTAAGCAATCAGATGGGTTAAAATTCACCATTATTAAATCCTTTTTGTTAAAATTAAATTAGTATAAAAATTGAGTTTGAACTTAAATATTATTTCAATCAAAAGTTAGCAAATTTAGGTCATTGAGGAATAATCATCATTTTAGAAATATTGTTGTATCCATTTTATTCTGAATCTTAAAATATTTCTATTAATTGAGAAAGTAATTTAATATTATCTCTAGTTATTTTTAAACCCAAATTTATTGTTTTAATTTCTATTTTTTATTTCAGAATTAGGAATTATCAAGAATTTGTTTAATTTTGCTAGAAGTTGAAAAAAACTAAATTAATTGATATGTAGATGCAATAGAATTACTCAAAGTTAAATCCAGAATACTTGTTTTATTGTCCTTGATTAATGTTTATTTTTCTGTTTGCTTTAAGTATATTTTGAGATATTGATACTCCCACCTCTCCAAGAATAATTTATGGGGATTATTTATTCTTGGGTAAACCTTAGCTAATATTCTTTTTGCATTGTTTTTGGATTTACTTCCGTAAAAAAAAGGAAACCATCGGCTTAAAACCATCACCCATTCACCCATTCCCCCCATCACCCATTCTCCCATTCTCCCATTCTCCCGACTCTCCTTATACCAAGAAAGTCTTTAATGATGATAGATTTAAACATATCCAAAACCTCCTGATTCCCAACCCAAAACCCATCTCCCTTGTCTTCCTTGTCATCCTTGTCTCCCTTGTCTCCTCTTCACCTAAGTCTATCATACTTTTGGAAAAGTGATATTACTCTCCCCATCTCCCCATCTCCCCATCTCCCATTCTCCCCATTCTTTCTCCATCAATGTCTATATTAAGATTTCCCCTATTTTAAAGTCTAAAATTTATATTGATTACAACTAAAGTATACATTAAGTAAACACTAACTTATACACCTCTAGCAAAAAATCAAATCTAGTATTTTTAAGATGATTTAAAAATTTAAAATAATTAGCAATATTTACTGTATTTATATTTTCCATATTTATAATGTCAAAAACAATTTTAGTCATAGATGACGATCGACTAATCAGAGATTTAATTGAAGCTATTTTAAACAACAATAATTATAGAATTATTAAAGCCGAAAGTGGTGTAATAGGTTGTAACTTAGCTAAAGAATATATCCCTGATTTAATTATTTGCGATTTGATGATGCCAGAAGTAAATGGGTTTGATGTACTAAAATTTATTAGAAGAAATCCAAATACTAAACATATCCCTTTAATAATTTTAAGTATTATTGAAGAACTAGAAACAGAACAATTACTAATAGAACTAGGAGCAAATGATTATGTTATAAAGAATTACGGTTTAAATGATTTACCCCAAATAGTATTAAAGTATTTGTAAAGGAAACAAATAGGAGAAATTAATCTCTTTTCTAGAATTTCTCAAAGTAAAGAAAGAAACTAAACCATAATTATTGTTTAGTTATAGAGTTGTGTAGTTTCAGTTATAGATAATCGAGACTGAACTTTGAGATTGAGAGGTGAAGAATATCCCCGACTAAGACGCTCAGAAGCAGCACAACCAATCATAGCAGCATTATCAGTGCAAAATTTTAACGGAGGAAAATAGACATTTAAATTATGTTCTTGAGCAGCAACTTGGAGATGTTGTCTCAAACCACTATTAGCAGCAACACCACCACCAACAGCAATAGTTGGAATTTTATAGTCTAGGGCACAGGTAATAGTTTTTTTTGTAAGCACTCTAGCTACAGTTTCTTGAAAACTAGCTGCCACATCAGCTACAGGCAAAAGAGAATCTTGAGTTTTTAATTTTTCTACCAATCTTAAAACAGCAGTTTTTAAACCACTAAAACTAGAATCATAGGGATGATAACCACCGGTAGGTAAAGAAATTTTCCCTTCTGGAAGAGTAAATTTAAAAGGATTACCAGTTTGAGCTAATTTATCCATAACAGGGCCACCGGGATAACCTAAATCCAAAAGCCTAGCCACCTTATCAAAAGCTTCTCCCACCGCATCATCACGGGTAGATCCTAAAATAGAATAATCACCACAATCTCGAACATGAATCAAGCTAGTATGGCCTCCAGATACTAAAAGACATAAAAATGGTGGCATTAACTCAGGTTGACTTAAATAACTAGCATAAATATGCCCTTCCAAATGATGGATGCCGATAAAAGGCTTTTGATGGAGAATTGCTAGAGTTTTAGCAGCGGTAACCCCCACTAATAAAGCTCCCATTAAGCCGGGAGTGCAAGTAGCAGCAATTCCATCGATATCATCCCAATTTAGTTTTGCCTCATTTATTGCTTGGATAATGCAATGATTAATGGTTTCTAGATGTTGACGAGAAGCTACTTCCGGAACGACACCGCCATAACGTCGATGAATTTGAATTTGAGAAGAAACAACATTACTAAAAATTTTACGTTTTTTTACAATTGCGACTCCTGTTTCATCACAACTTGTTTCTATTGCTAAAATCGTTGTCATAATCTGATATTGTTAATTACAAAGATTACTAATCAGAGTAAGATTGACTAGTTTTAATGTACAACATGAAGTATTGATCTTTATTGTACAAAAAACTTATTGTTTTGTAACAAAGGGAAACAATTTTGATGAAAAGATTCTTAGTTCTAATTCTAGTATTGTGTGCATTGTGCTTTAACTTTGCTGAACCTGCCAAAGCAGATTTAGACCTTTTAACTCCTTGTAGTGAGTCCCCTGCTTATCAGGCTAAGTCTGAAAACTTCCTTAATACTACAGCAGATCCTCAATCAGGACAAAAGCGCGCTGAGCGTTATTCTGAAGCTCTTTGTGGTGAAGAAGGATATCCTCACTTAATTGTAGATGGTCGTTGGTCTAAAGCTGGTGATTTCTTGATTCCTGCTATTCTATTTATTTATATTGCTGGTTGGATTGGCTGGGCAGGTCGTTCTTATCTAATCGCAATCAGAAATGAGAAGAATCCTGAAATGAAAGAAATTATGATTGATGTAGGTTTAGCAATCAAATCTATGATGTTTGCTTCCCTTTGGCCTCTTAAAGCAATCCCAGAAATGCTTTCTGGTTCAATGTTTGCTAAGGATAATGAAATTCCTATCTCACCTCGCTAATTTAATAGAATTTACTTTAATTTTTGGAGCATAAATAATGAAAGATTTAACTGCTTTTCTCTCTCTTGCACCTGTATTAATTACTGCTTTGTTAGTATTTACTGCTGGTTTGTTAATTGAAATTAATCGTTTTTATCCAGATTTACTTTTCCATCCTTTAGGTTAATCTTGTTTGTAAGATTTCATCCTATTTAATTTGGAAAAAATATGTTTAGGGAGTTCAAAGGTTCGAGAGTTCAACTGATTAGTTAATTTAATTGTTGGCTTTTGAATTTTTGAACTTCGCCTATTTGTGAGTGGAGAATGGGAGATTGGGTGTTTCTTGAGACAAGGGAGAATGGGTGATGGGAAGAGTGGGAAGAGTGGGTGAATGGGTGATGGGGAGAATGGGAGATTGGGTGAATGGGAGATTGGGTGAATGGGAAGAATGGGAAGAATGGGAAGAGTGGGAAGATTAGGTGATGGGGAAAATGGGAGATTGGGTGAATGGGAGATTGGGTGAATGGGAAGAATGGGAAGAATGGGAAGAGTGGGAAGATTGGGTGATGGGGAAAATGGGAGATTGGGTGAATGGGAGATTGGGTGAATGGGAAGAATGGGAAGAATGGAAGAATGGGAAGAGTGGGTGATTTAGAAATAAATTTTTGTTGATTATCCTTGATTTAGGGTGTTTAATATCAAGAAAGTCTTTAACGATATATTGGAGAGAGAATTGAGATATGTAAATGGAATTTGTGGATTTAATTATTAGTTGGTTTGGTAATTTTCAAGGGGAATTAGCTGCATTAAGTGGTGCTTTTTTATGGGCATCTTGTTCAATTGCTTTTGGCTTTTTAGGGGTAACTTTGCCTCCTTTACAATTGAATTTTTTGAAAGGGGCGATCGCGATTTTTTTTATTGGAATTGCAATTATCATTCAAGGCAAGATTCCAGAGTTGCAATCTATAGGTGTAAGTTTATTTTTAGTTAGTGGAATTTTAGGTATAGGAATAGGAGATACGGCTTTTTTTAAAGCTTTAAATAATTTGGGGGCAAGGAGAGTTTTATTAATGGAAACTTTAGCTCCCCCTATGACAGCATTATTAGGAATATTTTTTTTAGGAGAAAGACTCAGTTTTGGGGCTTGGAATGGAATTTTATTAACACTTATAGGTGTAGCTTGGGTAATTTCGGAAAGAACGGCTGTTTCTCAAGGGGTTAAGAATTTTAAAGAAGGTATTTTGTGGTCATTGTTAGCAGCTTTTTGTCAGGCAGGTGGAGTAGTAATTTCTCGTTTTGCTCTGTTAGAGTCTAATATTAATCCCTTGTGGAGTACCTTATTTAGATTAGTGGGGGGAACAATAATTATAATTATCTTGTTATTGATTAAAGTAGAACCATTACAGAAAATATCTTTATCCTTTAAATTTGTATCCATTATCATTATTACTGCTTTTGGTGGTACTTTTTTAGGAATTTTATTACAGCAAACTGCACTTAAATTTACAGAAGCGGGAATAGCACAGACTTTATTTGCCACAAGTCCTTTATTTGTTTTACCAATTGCTGCTGGGTTAGGGGAGAAAATCAGTATGAGATCTATTATAGGAGTATTGATAGCTGTTGGGGGAATTGCTTTATTATTTTTAGCTAAATAAAGATAAAAACGGAGAAAAAAATAGATAGTTAAAATTAATAACTACCTATAATGTATCTTGTTAGTGAGAATTATTTTCTTACTTTTTTCTTTGAAATTAATAATCCTAAACCTAAAACAATGGTAGATGTAATAAATGTACTTGGTTCTGGAATATCCGTAGGAGTAATCGTGATATTATCGATTAATAAACCAGAATTAGTAGTGAAATCTCCTGCATTTACCACTCCAAAACCTAAAGTAAACTCTCCAGTAGTTGGTACTTCAATTGCAAAAGTACTAAATCCAGTTTCTTCAAGGAAAGAAGGATTATCAGAATCAATAAATGTAGATTCAGTATTAGCTAAAAGAGTAAGAGGATTAGGTAATTCAGAGATAACCACAAATGCAGCATCATTAGTGAGAAAATCTGGAGTTGCTTCATTGGTAAGAAAATTGAATTCAAAACTTAGTATATCTCCAGCATTAAGACTAATAGTTTCTGAAATTCCACTAATACCACTTCCATCAAAAGCTCCAAATTCATCCAATAATGTGCCAGTTGGCAAACCAAAGAAGGAATCAAGGAAAGGGGATAACAGCAATGAATTTGATTCTAATAAAGCTAGGGAATTGCCTTCTATGTCAATAATATTGGTTTCTCCAATGGTTTCAAATGCTTCTAATCCATCTTCAAAATCTTCGATAACAATAATTGTTTGGGCAAAAGATGGTTGAGAAGTTGTAAAGGTAGATAATCCCATGAGACTAACTACAGCAGTAAATAAAGTTGAATATTTAAGCATTTTTGAATGAGACATAGTATTCCTGATTTTTGGGTAATGAAAGGTTATAAAGATAGTACATGAGCTATTTTTCTGTTTTTAATTCCTAAATTATAGGGGGTTTTACATTTTTTAACATTATTAAAGTGTTAGACAAACCACCTACCAATATAAAGAAGAAAAAAACTGCCCTATA
This sequence comes from Prochloraceae cyanobacterium PL24a_bin.78, assembly GCA_028281945.1. Classification (GTDB taxonomy): domain Bacteria; phylum Cyanobacteriota; class Cyanobacteriia; order Cyanobacteriales; family JANQIW01; genus JANQIW01. The sequence continues at coordinate 1,267 of JANQIW010000124.1, read as the reverse complement.
AATTTAAATCTAGAGCAGGTTTTGATGGATTAGAAAACAATAAAGTTATCGGCACTTATTTGATCTGGAGTAACTCCTTCTAAAGTAATTACAGGGAAGAAGAAGTCCTCAAAAGGATCATCCATAGGATCCCCATTAATTTCAACTCCAACAATAGTAGAACCATTAGAAGCACTTAATTCGACGTATTCTCCAAATCGATCGGGATCGATGTAATCAGGATTGCTATTAAAGATAATACTCAAATCAATTAAATCGTCACTAGGGCTAAAGTCTTCAATAATATCCCCTGCATCGAAGATACTCTCATAGACAAAGCTATCCCTACCTTCACCGCCAGTAATAAACTCTAATCCGATTCCACCAGTAATGACATCATCACCAGCACCAGCATCGATTACATCTCGGCCTGCTAAAGAATTAATAAAGTCGTTACCAGCAGTGCCATCGAGAGATTCACTCAGTGGTGTACCAATTATTACATTGTCAGATTCAAAATCATTGTCAACAATTTGAACCTCGCCTTCACCATCAGCAATATTCGCCCCTACAACGTTGGAGAGATTGACAAAGAAGGATTCAACACCTTCGATATCGGTATCTTCTGTAATTGCCACTGTAATGGTTTGAGTAGTATTTCCAGCCGTAATGGTAAATGACTCGTCTATAGCTGTAAAATCTGAGCCGGCAATTGCACTACCATCAGCAGTTGTCACATCAAAGCTGACATCAAATTCACTTTCATTAGAAAGAGTAGCTGTTAAAGTAGCGATGCCATCATCTTCATTAACATTGAAGTTATTGATGCTAATTGTGGGCACTTCAAGTACATCTACGGTTACAGTTGCGCTATCAAATCCACCATTGCCGTCAGTGATTGTATAGTCAAAAGTTGCTTCTCCTACAAAGTCTGCATCTGGAGTGAATGTAATCAAATCTCCACTGATGTCTACTGTTCCATTAATGGCATTACTTACTTCTGTAATACTCAACATATCACCATCGGCATCGGTATCATTGGCTAACAATTCAGAGGCTTCAAGAGTTAAAGCAATATCTTCTGGGGTTGTGAAACTATCATCTACGGCTACTGGAGGTGTATTAATATCATCATCATCATTGTCGATAATTTCAACTTCACCTTGGGCATCATCAATATTTGCTCCTACAACGTTGAAGATATCAACAAAAAAGGATTCCGTTGGTTCTACAATGACATCATCTATGATTGAAACTGTAATTTCTTCGGTAGTTTCTCCTACAGGAA
>JANQIW010000117.1 GCA_028281945.1 Prochloraceae cyanobacterium PL24a_bin.78 | reverse complement strand
TACTTAGTTTGAATATTTTTTTCTAAAACGATCGTATAAAATAGGCAAAACACTATCAAACCAGCGAATTTGAGCACCTTGCCAACCATCTTTAGAAGTAGTTAAAATAGATATGCCATACTTTTTCCCCAACTCAGTTAATTTGCGTTCTCGATTTACACCTGGTTTAGCCCAATCTTGGAAACCTAAACTATGTAATTCTTTATTTACATCAGCAGCTTTTACCTTTTTAGATAATTTTAGAGAGATTTCTTCAGCTAATTGAGAAGGAATCATCCCACTGGGTGAAGTCATATGTCGACCAATTATTTCTCTTGCAGACATTGTCACTGCTTCTAATTCAGGAACTTGTTTCCCTAATTCGCTTAATTGCCAATGGAGAATAGCTGTTTGATCCACTCCAGCGGCACTCATCCAACGAGAAGCGATTTCTATCCCTTTAGCAATTTTCGAGATAAATTCATTAGAGGTTGGCTGGGAATTAGGAAAATTATTAAATGTATTTTCTCCAATAACTTTGTAAGGTTCAACTTTGGGAGTTTTAACTCTGTTAGTTTCAAATATATTAGTTTGAAATGTGTTAGTTTGTTCTATTGTTTCAGTCTCTGGAAATTTTTCTTCTTCTTCTTCAAAGAAAGTTTCATCAATATTAGTATCTTTATCAAAATTGTCATAATCTTGAAAAATAGTGTTATTAATAACTTCTGCTTCCTTGTCAATCAAGATCTCATTTTCAACTACAGTGTTATCAACTTCTTCAAGGTAAATTATTTCAGGATTTTCAATTTCATCTATGACATCAAGAATATCTCTAGCTTGAATATTGCCCAAAGTAGATTGTTTTTTCCAGTAACCAACAGCAGCATCAAAAGATGTTAAAGGCACAGGCCGAGGGCGATCGGGTATTTTGGCATAAATTGGTTCAGGAAAATCACTAACATTTTTTTTCAGAAAACTATGAACAGTAGATTTTGATCTTCCTACTGCCTCGCTGATTTGACGATGGGTAAATAATGTGATTTCTTCCCCCTCTTGATGGATTTGATAAGCATCGAGAGTTATCGCCTCATCTAGCTTAATTTTGATGGGTGTTGCTATATTTGTCATGAGGAAAAGAGCAATGGAATCTTCCCATTATTATAGCTATTAGCTGGTTTGCCACATATTTATCTCATTTTTCCAAAAGTATGACATACAATGGTTAGGGTGAGACAAGGGGGACAAGGGGGACAAGGAGGACAAGGGAGATAGGTTTTGGGTTGGATATTAGCAGTCGAAGAAGAGTTTTAACTCTATCATTGTTAAAGATAATTTGGTATTAGAGAATGTTTAAGATTTCCAACTTTATCAACCTTAAAGACTCTCTTGAGATAAATATTTCAATGATGATTCCATCGACAAAAAGCCTAATGCAAAATAGAGTTTGCACTAAGCTATAATTGAGATTAAGTCTAAAATATAATTATGTTGTCGGGAATTCTTTATTTAGCAGTGCTTTCTGCTGCTGATTCGTTGGTAACCTGCATATTAGTAACAAGAGGCTTACCAGTTTGTGGGGTTCCCGCATTATCCAATGCTGTAGTTATACTTCGGAAATCGAAACCAATTGCTCGTAATGCGTGCCAAAGATGGCCTTGTAAAAAGAAGAAACCTAAGAAGAAATGAGCATTAGCTAACCACGCACGAGAAGTATGAGTATACATTGGTAAATCAATGGTATCTGCAAAATAGGGAACTACTCCCAATTTAATATCCAAAGCTGGCCCGTAAAACTCTACAGGATAAGCCAAAGTATTAACGGCGCAGTAATAGGAAGCCACAAAAGCAGCTAAAGCAATACCGCCAAGGGAATAGGAAAGAATTGCCTCACCAGAAAAGATTAATGCTTTCTTTCCCCAGTCTAAAGGAGGTACAATAATATGCCAAATTCCTCCAGCAATTAGTAAAAATCCGACGAATATATGTCCGCCAACTAAATCTTCTAAATTATCTACACTTACAAAGTGGGTTTGATATCCATAAATAGTCAAAGGATTTAAAGTTGGTTCTGTAACTAATCGTACATCCTCAATATTTACATCATATATTCCACCCCAAAACATAGCTTTTCCTACAAGTAGCAGTGCTCCTGCACCGAGAAAAAGCAAATGATGTCCTAAAATCATACCTAATTGTTTGGGGTTATTCCATTCAAAATGAAAATTACGGGCAAATCCTTTAGCTTCTTTCAAATCGCTAGGAACTTTAAAAGTATGAAATAAGGCTCCTGCACCTAAAACGGCAGAAGAGATGAGGTGTAATACTCCTACTACAAAGATTGGATACATATCTACTATTTCTCCCCCTTTACCTACTCCAAAACCTAAAGTTGCTAAATGAGGTAAAAGGATTAATCCTTGTTCGCCCATTGGGATACTGGCATCATATTGAGAAATTTCAAAAAAAGTAAATGCCCCTGCCCAGAAAACTATTAATGCTGCTTGAGCAACATGAGCGGCTATAAACAACCCTGATAGTTCGGTAAAACGAGCGTTGCCTGCCCACCAGTCGTATTT
>JANQIW010000093.1 GCA_028281945.1 Prochloraceae cyanobacterium PL24a_bin.78 | reverse complement strand
TTGAGAATATTTATTTTGATTTACTAATTTTTCTGCTTTTTTCGATAAATTAATTACATATTTCCTATTTATTATTTTAATTTATCTAAATTTCTAAATATAAGTTACAATAATGATTCTAAGATTTACTTTTATATTATAACATTTTTGCTGGATATTATGGTATCTTACCAGTCTTGATTTTCAAGTTTACAAAGCAAATGATCCAATTGATTGCTTCTTGTTTGATTAATTTTTTTTGATTAATTCTTCTCAACTCAAAAGGGTGTTGGCATTGAATCACTCTAGAAATCCCGCCATCATTAGCCAGATATCTTGAAGAAATTTTGCCCTCCACCCTGAATTAGCTATGATTTATAATCTATCTACCACGTTGGACTTTATCGTATTGGCTGATAAAGATAACTCCTACTGTAACTGGGATTACAACAATTACTGCGCCCCAAATTAAGCTCCACAAAAAGTTTGCTAATGAAGGTGTCATAGAATTTATTCCTTTTTAATTTTTGATATGGTTCATTAAATTTATTTTGACATAAGATTTCCCTAAAATTTTGTTAAATTTTAATCTTCTTCAACTACCCGTTCCATCTATTTAGGGCTAGATTTAGATTATTTTTACAAAAGTATGATATACAATGGGAAGGAAGAGACAAGGGGGACAAGGAAGACAAGGAAGAGGGATTTTGGGTTGAGAATGAGCAGATTTTGGATAGCTTTAACTCTATCATCTTTAAAGACAATTTGGTATTAGATCCTCTTGTTCTATGGGTTTTAACCAACTTCATCTGCTCTCGATCTTGATATTTCAAGATAAATTATAATATTCTTAATCAAAAATACTATAACCCAACTCAAAAAGGCCCTCAATCTTTTGTAGTATTTCTATTTCTCTATTCTTTTAGTGGGACTTACACAAGAGAAGCAACACTTTAACTTTCTCAATAGCTATGAGACATGATGATATTAAGCTATACGAACCCATCAATATTCTTAAACAGATTGGTGAAGATATTTGGATCGTTGATGGCCCAATTGTACAGATGTCAATGTATGGGACAAAGCTTCCTTTTCCAACACGCATGACCATCGTGCGATTAAGCAATGGCGATCTATGGTGCCATTCACCAACAGAATTGACTGGAGAACTCAAAGCCCAAATTGACTCCCTAGGATCAGTGCGCCATCTCATTTCACCCAACAAAATTCACTATGCTCATATTGGCACTTGGGCTAGAGCTTATCCAGAAGCCATAGCATGGGCATCCCCAGGTGTCCGCGATCGCGCAGCACAGCAAAAAATTGAAGTTAGTTTTAATGCTGATTTGGAAAATGAACCACCCTTTCATTGGGTTGGAGATTTAGACCAATTAATTTTTCAGGGTAGTCGATTCATGGATGAAGTTGTATTTTTTCACCAGAAGAGTTCTACTGTCATTCTTACCGATCTCATTGAAAACTTTGAACTCCATAAAGTCAGTAAGCGGTTTGGGTTGTTAATTAAGTTAGTTGGTATTGCCGCTCCTGATGGAAAAACTGCATTGGATTTACGAATGACATTTTGGGGACAAAAAGACCAATCCCGTAGCTGCTTAAAGCGAATGCTTCAGTGGAATCCTGAAAAAGTTATCCTAGCTCACGGTCTTTGGTATGAGAATAACGGGGCTGATGAGTTGCGCCGTGCTTTTCGTTGGCTTGACTAACTTTTAGACGGATGAGGCGTTTAGACAAGATACATAGAAAAACAAAAAGGTCACGTATAGAATTACCTTTATTATTTTTACATATGAATAACAATAAAATTAGTGGTAAATGAATTTTAACTAATATAAGCAAATAAGGACCATAGTGTTTCCTTTTGCAAAGCTTTGAGGTAGTGTCATTTTCCCTCAAATACTGTTGATTAAAGCAATCTTTAATGAAATTATTGGTACTACAATAATGAAAATTTCTGATTTTCCCTATTTGTGATATTAATGTAATAATTTCTGTAGCACTTTGACCAACAGTGTCCGCTGGATTTTGACACTAGTCAAACTTTATAAAGTTTTTAGGAGATTGATTGTTGAAAGCCTTTTATAATTAACATCTCAGCAGGATTTTCCTCCCTTTTAGATGAAAACCATTAATAACATAATCGACGATGACTCAACCTCACTGATCATATTCCTCAACATGATCCACCTGATAGTGATCGTTGTAGGAATAGTGTTACTTCAGGGAGAAAACTATTCTCAACTCAACTGCCAAGGTGAGGGGGAGTTGAGTTTTCTCCAACTAATTTGAATCAGAACATATGGGCGTGCAATACATCCACGTTACAGATATAGGCGATGCCTGAATAATCGTCAAAAAATTCCACCGCCACTTTATCCGCAATCTTCACAGCCATATCACGACTGGGGGTGAGCACCTCAATTTTTATATTCGAGTAGGTGTCGGAAACAGCAGGTTCTCCTGACGAGCGCAGGTTGCGACTACCTTTCCCCCCAGCAGGCACTATGGTATAACCAGTAGCCCCAGCTTGGTCAATGATCTTGACGATCTTTTTCAGCAACAACTTTTCTGTGACAATGACGAGCTTGTTAGGTTGTTGGGTCATTTAGGTTACCTCTTAACACTTGTATTCATTGAATTACAAAGAAACTCAGGAAAACGGCAGGTGGGATTAGTTGGCATCCATCAGTGCTTGGGCCAATCCAATGAACAGTGGTAATCCCAAGGCAAGAGCAACTGGCGTGCCGATGGCTGTAGACGCACCCACATAAGCGGAGGGATTCGCTGACGGGATACCAGCTCGTAAAGTTGGAGGACCTGAGATGTCTGAACTGGAGGCGGCAATGACGGCCATGATGACCACGCCCCCAAAGCTGAATCCTGTGATATAGTGGGCAATCATGCCGAAACCAAAGGCAATGAATCCATGGAGCAGGGGTGCTATAAAGGCATATACGGCGTACCACTGGGCCACTTTACGCAGCTCACCAATTCTTGCTGTTGCCTCCATACCCATTACCAGCATCAGTATGGAAAGTAGGCCGCGGAAGAGGGGTTCGTAGAAGCTATCATATACTCTTTCTGGCTGGGTTAGCAGGCCTAAAGCAAGTCCTAATAGCAGTGCCGATAGGGCAGATCCTTGGAGACTTTCTTGGATAATGGGCCATATTCTGACTTTGTCGCTTCCGGGATCCCGCTGCTCGCTAGGATATCCACTAGCGGTAATGCGCTGCTGCTTGCCGGGAACTCCCCCTGCGGCAACCGGCTGCTTGCTCACATACTCCCCTGCACTATTGCGCTGCTTGCTGCTATAAATGCTTGCTAAAACAATAGCAGTCACGAGAGCTGGAATGTCCATGAAGGGATATAGTGCGGCGGCCCAAGGTTCATATTGGAGACCTTCCGTTTCCAGTAGGGTTAAGGCTGCTGCTAGGGTAGAGCCACTCACCGCACCGAATAAGCCTGCGGTAGCAATAGCATCCACGGTTTTGACGTTCGGCAGCATAGCCAAGGTGTAGCGACCAATGTAAACAATAAGGATTCCGGTTGCCACAGCGAAAAATGCGGGTAATAACATATCCACCAGATTAGCATTGCGGATGGCAATACCACCACTTAGGCCAACTTTGATGAGCAGCATGAAGACGACAAACTTATAAATCGCATCTGGAATTTGCAATCGGCTATTGACGGCGGCAACGACCATACCACCAATTAGAAAACCAAGTGTCGGGGACTGCAACTTTCCTAGAAAGCGTGTCAAGAAATCCAAAAAGAAATCCATTAATTAATACCTCCTTAAGCCTCCTCGTTTAGAGAAGGAATTATTGTAATAAATGAGCGTTTTAAAGTAAGGGTAAAGGGCTTACCCCTATAGCACAGGTTTTATGGGAGAACCTGTTGAAAGGATGTTCAGAGATGGCTGCTCTCTGAATGGGGCTGAAATGTGATAATTCTACTGTATCACTTTCCATAGATCTTGATCTATTAAGATCTGAATTAGCATTTGCTTAATTCTATACTAAAATCTACCAATTTTTGCACTCCCTAACATAGATTTCAAACACAATGTCTAATTGAAATCATAAGTTTTTCTTTTCTTTGGCAATCTTCAGATCTTACACTAAGATCTGAAGTCTCAAAATCTCAAACTAGGATTAGATTCTCAATCCTGAATTTGCGTTCTAGAATGCTATAGTTGTCGCTTTTTTTCTAACTCAATCATGTTTCATGACAAGGGTAATTGTGATAGACATTGAAAGGAGAATGGGAAGAATGGGGAGAATAAATTTTAGTTAATTAAATTGACATTTCAAAATAAAGATCGATCGAGTCGTCTAGCAAAAAAATCCTAAAAGCTTATAAAATAGAAATAAATCTTAACAATGGGAATTTAAAACCATGACAATTTTTAATATAGGAAGTTTAACACTAGGGATATTTTTAGCATTAATGACATTGCTATTTATCTTGAGGATTATCTTAACTTGGTATCCCCAAATAGATTTAAACAAACTACCTTTTAATCTAGTGGCTTGGCCCACGGAACCATTTCTCATTCCCACCCGAAAGATTGTACCTCCATTAGGAGGCGTAGATATAACACCAATCATTTGGGTAGGAATATTTGCCTTAATACGGGAGATACTTTTAGGTCAACAAGGTTTAATAACCATGGCAATTAATGCAGGTTAAATCCCAATCAAGATTATTTTGCTATAAGTTTTTTCATTAAATTTAAAGCTTCTTAACCCTATTGATAATTAGTCTGAAAAATGTTCTTGAATAAAATTAGTATATACATCACCTGCTATAAAAGCAGGATTTTCCAGAATTTTTTGGTGAAAACTAATAGTAGTAGGCACTCCCGTAATAGCACATTCCCTTAGAGCACGTTTCATACGTTTAATTGCCGAAGTTCGATCGCTCCCCCAAACAATTAATTTCCCAATGAGAGAATCATAATAAGGTGAAATTTCGTAATCAGTATATACATGAGAATCCATTCGTACACCAGGTCCTCCCGGAGGTAAATAAGCACTAATTTTACCTGGATTAGGGCGAAAATCTCGATCAGGATCCTCAGCATTAATACGACATTCCATAGCGTGGCCAGACAAATTAATATCAGCCTGAGTAAGTTGAAGCCTTTCACCTTGGGCAATGCGAATTTGTTCTTGAATCAGATCGATCCCAGTAATCATTTCAGTGACAGGATGTTCAACTTGGATACGAGTATTCATTTCCATAAAATAGAAATTCCCAGAACCATCCACCAAAAATTCCACGGTTCCCGCACCCACATAATTAATAGACTTAGCAGCATTAACCGCAGCCTCACCCATTTTTTCCCTTAAAGAATCAGAGAGAAAAGGGCTAGGGGCTTCTTCCAATAATTTTTGATGACGACGTTGAATAGAACAATCTCGCTCACCTAGATGAACCACATTACCATAACTATCAGCTAAAATTTGAAATTCGATATGACGGGGAGAGGTAATAAATTTTTCTAAATAAAGCCCAGCATTGCCAAAAGCAGCTTCAGCTTCTCCAGAGGCAGCTTGGAATAATTTTTTCAATTCCGATTGATGGTTAACCAAACGCATTCCCCTACCACCGCCACCAGCAGTAGCCTTAATAATCACCGGATAACCAATAGATGCGGCAATTTTTTCTGCCTCCAACTCATTTTCCAGTAAACCCTTACTGCCAGGGATAGTAGGTACCTGAGCCTTTTCCATAGTTTTTTTCGCCGTAGATTTATCTCCCATGGCAAGAATGGCCGAAGGAGTAGGCCCGATAAAAGCAATTTCATGATCGGCACAAATTTCAGCAAAACGAGCATTTTCTGCTAAAAAACCATAACCTGGATGAATTGCCGTAGCATTACGAGTCAAAGCAGCAGCAATAATATTAGGGATATTCAGATAACTCTTCCCAGAAGGAGGAGGCCCAATACAAACACTTTCATTAGCAAGTTGAACGTGAAGAGCATGACGATCGATGGTAGAATGAACAGCCACTGTGGCAATTCCCATTTCTTCGCAGCTATGTAAAATTCTAAGAGCAATCTCTCCCCGATTTGCTATAAGAATCTTTGAAAATTCCATCTTTGAGGTAGTTTAATTTGATATTAATTATGATAGGTCATCTGCTTCCTCTTGGTTAAATTCTCTTTTAGCCAAATCACTTTCGGGGCGATCGCTATTCCAAGCCCACCAAACGAAATCGCATTCGCACAGATAAAATTCTTGCCATTTGCGACGATAATCCGCACTAATTACTGGAGAGCGACGATTAATCCAGACTTTGATAGCCTTATGGGCATTAGCCCCACATCTAGGGCAAAAAAAATTGATGGAGTGAGAGGCAGTAGAAGTCCAAGAAGGTGGGGTAGGATCGAAAGCTTCCATATATTTTTTGTTGTAGTATTGTCAAGTATTATTTTTTATAGTTTAGTGTAACTTAAATCAAATTTTTAAATTGAAGGAGCAGAAAATGAACTCAGTACCCAAAATAATTGTGTTAGATGATGATCCCACTGGCTCTCAAACCGTTCATAGTTGTTTACTACTAATGGATTGGGATGTGGAAACTTTAAGGTTGGGTTTGTCAGATGATGTCCCTATTTTCTTTATTTTAACTAATACTAGAGCAATTAGCCCAAAATCAGCAGAGGCTATTACTCGAGAGGTTTGTCAAAATCTTAAAGCTGCTATTGCCGCCGAAAAGATTGAAGATTTTTTAGTAGTTAGTCGTTCTGATTCTACTTTACGAGGCCATTATCCCATCGAAACTAATGCTATTGCTAAAGAGTTAGGGGATTTTGATGGTCATTTTTTGGTGCCTGCTTTTTTTGAAGGGGGTAGATTTACTAAAGATTCGATTCATTACCTGATGGTGGATGGGGTAGAAACTCCGGTTCATCTAACAGAATTTGCTAAAGATTCGGTTTTTGGCTATCACCATAGTTATTTACCTGATTATGTGGAGGAAAAAACCAATGGGGAAATTAAGGCTGATACTGTGGAAAGATTTTTGTTAGAGGATCTTCGTAATGGTTGTTTAGAGCGTTTAATGAGTTTGAAAAATAATCAGTGTGGTGTGGTTGATGCTGAAAATCAAGCAGATTTAGATAAGTTTGCCTCGGATCTTCTAGCTGCTGCTAAAAAGGGAAAACGATTTTTGTTTCGTAGTGCTGCTAGTATTTTAACTTCTTTGGCAAATTTGGGAAAACAACCTATTGCTGCGGAAGATTTTAGTCAATATAAGCCTTATCAAAATCCGGGTGTTGTTTTGGTGGGATCTCATGTTCAAAAGACTACTAAACAATTAGCTGAGTTATTGAAAGAACCTGATGTGATTCCTATTGAAGTTGATGTAAAATTTTTACGGGATCGTCTTGAAGAAAAGGATAGTTTACTGGAGAATATTAATTCTCAAATTATTAAAGCATATCAATCAGGGAAAACTCCTGTGATTTATACTTCTCGTGGAGAATTAAGTTTTGAGTCTATTGAGAAAAGATTAGAATTTGGTAAGATTGTTTCCCAAGTTTTAATGGAAATTGTTCAAGCTTTACCTAGTGATATTGGTTTTTTAATTAGTAAAGGTGGGATTACTTCTAATGATGTCTTAAGTACAGGTTTAAATTTACGATGTGCTAGGTTATTAGGGCAAATTTTACCGGGATGCTCTATGGTTACTACTTCAGAATCACATCCGAAGTTTCCTAATTTACCAGTGGTTTTATTTCCAGGCAATGTGGGGGATAATCAAGGTTTAGTTACTGCTTATGGAAGATTGAAATAATTTTGATAGTTTATTACTTTTCTAATTTTAATGATTGAGTTAATGATTGAGTTTAAGAAATAGTATATTTTGAGAATCTACTTATTGATTATTCTCCTTTATCTATCCCATTCTTCCCATTCTTCCCATTCTTCCCATTCCTCCCATTCCTGCCACTCTTGCCAATCTCCCAATCTCCCAATCTCCCAATCTCCCAATCTCCCATTCTTCCCATTTTCCCCTATCTTCCTACCCAAACTTTTAACTAAAGAATATAAGCTCTCTTGCTAAGAAGGTTATAATAGAAAAGTAACAGTTTAGTTCTAATTAGGAAATTTTTTAAGGTTTAAAATCCCAAAATTAAAACCTATTTTTTTAACAAAACTTAATTTTAATGACCAATTTTTAATAGTATAAATTAATTTTGGACCAAAAAGATAAACCTTCTGTAACAAGAAAAAAATCAAACTATAAAAAATTCTCATTGGTATCATATTCCTAGTTTTAGAAAAAAATTAACCAAAGAGAAAGTAAGTTTGATAGATTAAAGACTAAAATTAGAAATAATCAAAAGTGATGTTAAATGACTTCTTTTATATCAGACTCTGAATCAGAATCAGTTGACAATATTTTCAAAGGAAATAATTACTCACAAGTCCACTTAAAAATAGAAAAAAATAAAATTGTCTTAATCCTGCCATCAGTAGAGGAAAAAATAAAAGGCAATGATGATTGGTCAATCCTCTGGTATGATTTAAAGTGTCGTCTTAATGCAATTGTGCCCAGTTGGCAACCCAATACCAAGGTTGATTTGATTGCAGGAGATCGTTTATTAGATGGAAGACAATTACAAACTATTGCCGAAGCACTCTTGGAAGTAAAACTAAACCTCTCCTGTGTATCTACCAGTAGAAGACAAACAGCCGTAGCAGCAGCTATTGCGGGTTATTCAGTTTTACAAAAATCACCCCAAGATTCTTTAATTACAACCAAAGAATCTAATATAACAGAAGAACCTCTTTATTTATCAACAACCTTACGCTCTGGAACGGAAATACGCCATCCGGGAAATATTATTGTTGTAGGAGATTTAAATCCAGGAGCAACATTAATTGCAGGAGGAGATATCTTAATTTGGGGTTGTCTGCGAGGTGTGGCTAGTGCTGGCTCTTTTGGTAATCGCAAATCCATCGTTATGGCTCTGAAAATGAATGCAACTCAACTGAGAATTGCTGATTTAGTAGCCAGGACACCTGAACAACAGCCAGAAGAATTTGAAGCAGAAGTGGCTTATATTACGGCAACGGGAATTCGGATCGCTAAAGCACTGAATTTTTTCAAAAGCCATTCTTTTTCTGAGGAATCTGATAGTTGGACTGATTGAGGAACTATTTGAGATTGAAGGCAAAATTAATAATATGAGTCGAATTATTGTGATTACCTCTGGTAAAGGGGGAGTGGGAAAAACTACTATAACAGCTAATATCGGTGCAGCTTTAGCTCAATTAGGCCAGAAAGTGGCTTTGATCGATGCAGATTTTGGCTTGAGAAATTTGGATCTACTTTTGGGTTTGGAAAATAGAGTGGTTTATACCTCTCTGGATGTTGTATTGGGTGAATGTTCTTTGGAAAAGGCTTTGGTAAGAGATAAACGTCAAGAAGGATTAGTGCTTTTACCAGCTCCACAACATCGTAATAAAGAATCTGTTACTGAAAATCAAATTAAGGATATAGTGATGGAATTGTCTAAAAATCATGACTATATTTTGATTGATTCTCCAGCAGGCATTGAAATGGGTTTTCGTAATGCCATTGCTGCTGCTAATGAAGCAGTTATTGTGACAACCCCAGAAGTAGCCGCTGTTAGAGATGCCGATCGAGTGGTGGGTTTATTAGAAACTGAAGATGTGAAAAAAATTCATCTGATAGTCAATCGCATTAGAGGGGAGATGATTCAAATGAATGAAATGATTAGTATCGCTGATATTCAAGATTTATTGGTTGTCCCCTTAATAGGAGCTATTCCTGATGATGAAAGAATTATAATTTCTACTAATCGAGGAGAACCTTTAGCATTGAATCCTAAACCTTCTTTACCAGGAATCGCTTTTAATCATATTGCACGAAGGTTACAAGGTGAAGATGTTCCTTTTCTAGATTTGATGGCTAATCATGATAATTTAATTACTCGTTTTCTACGTTTTTTTAAGACTTAAATTTGAGGAGGTCTCTAGATTATTTGGAGATGTTTTCTCTTAGAATTAAGATTAAATTAAAGATAATGATTATTTTACTTAATAAAAAAAATGTTTCACTGGAATTTTAATCCTAAAAGTGGCCAAGAAGCCAAGCGTCGTCTCAAATTAGTTATAGCTCACGATCGTGCTGGTTTGACTTCGGAAACACTGGAATTAATGCGCACGGAAATTTTAGAAGTAGTTAACCGATATGTGGAAATCGATCGAGAATTAATGGAGTTTTCTTTAGAAAGTAATCAGAGAATGACTGTGTTAACGGCTAATCTCCCTATTGGAAGAGTTAAATCAAATCAAATTAAAGCAGATGAAAATCAGAAATAAAAGCAATTATACCTTGGTTATATCAAAATAAATTGCTGATTTATTTCCTTAAAAATAGATAGTAAAAAATTTGAGATTTTTTAAGAAAATTAAACAAAAAAAACGGTTATTATTTGGTTATTAATTAGACCAAGAAAATAAATTAGCCTAAAGTTTAAAGTGGAGAAAAAAAATAATTTAGAGTTAGGACAAATGTTGTTAAGTTTGACAACTACTCCTTGGCTATTGTCAATGTTAGCAGTTGATAATATCATGGAGAATTTAATTGAATTAGGTATTTCTAGCGAAGAAATCTTTAGAGGCGAAAGTTTACCAATGCTCAATGTTAGTGAATTAGAATTATTCGTCGATGGAGAAGTAGAAATAGAGGAAGATTAGCCTTTGATTTAAATGTGGAAAGAAGTATTACTTCAGAAGTGTTATGAAAAAGGTTAGTCTTTATTTGTATATGGATTAGAAGAAATACATCTCAAATCTACAAATTTTATTAAAAAACAAATTTTTCTAAGAAAGAGAAAACTCAATAAGAAGATTACCTAATTGGAGAATACAAAAATATAGGGAAGAGATATTCAAAATAATGATGGAACAAAACAAGAATCTATCAAAAAGTAACTATCAGATAGTATAGTTTCAAGTTCAATATCTCACAATAGTAAGAAAGCTCAGATGAAAAGCTAAAAATAGAGATTAGGATTGAGAGAAAGATTATGAATTCAACCATGACATATCAGGAAAAAAAAGAATTAAATGTATTTTCAACATCAGATCTGTTTTTACAAAATAGATTAAAACTAATCGAGGATTTATGGGAAGATGTTCTCAAAGCTGAATGTGGAGAAGAATTAGTAAGTATACTAACACAGTTAAGGAATGTGTCTTCTCCTTTAGCCCAAGGAACAACGGAAATCAATGAATCAGTAATTCCTCAGTTAATAGAAAATTTAGAACTAAATGATGCTATTAAAGCAGCTCGTGCTTTTGCTCTATATTTTCAGTTAATTAATATAGTAGAACAACATTACGAACAAAGATCAAGACAATTATCAAGGCGCACAACTACTAATCATAATCAAGATTCTACTACTCATCTTATATCCTTAGAGGCAAATCGATTAGAACAAAGTTTGTTTGATGGAGTTAATTCTAAAGAACAAAAAAACTCAACCTTTGATTGGTTATTTCCTTATTTAAAAAATCTGAATATGCCCCCTGGGAAAATTCAGCAAATACTCGATCGCTTAGATATTCGCTTAGTATTTACGGCACACCCTACAGAAATTGTTCGTCATACGATTCGTAAGAAACAAAGGCGGATTGCGAAGATTCTCCAAAAACTCGATTTAGCTTCAGAAGCAGATTTAGTTCAAGGTTATAGTAATATCCATGAAGAAAATTCTGCCATTACAGAATTAAAAGAAGAAATACTTTTATGGTGGCGCACAGATGAATTACATCAGTTTAAGCCTACTGTTTTAGATGAAGCCGATTATTCTCTCCACTATTTTGATGAGGTATTATTTGATGTTATTCCTGATTTATCAATTCGTCTAAAAGAAGCAATTAAAAAAGTATTTCCTAGTTTACGTCCTCCTGGAAATAGATTTTGTTATTTTGGTTCTTGGGTAGGAGCCGATCGAGATGGAAATCCATTTGTAACACCAGAAGTAACATGGTCGACGGCGTGTTATCAGAGAAATTTAGTTTTAGAAAAATATATTAAGTCTATTGACGCTTTAACAGAAATCTTAAGTTTATCTCTTCATTGGAGTGGTGTATTACCGGATTTATTAGATTCTTTGGAACAAGATAGAATCGATTTACCGGAGATATATGAGCCATTATCAGTTCGTTATCGACAGGAGCCTTATCGTTTAAAATTAGCCTATATTAAAAGAAGACTGGAAAATACCCTCAAACGGAATAATCTTCTTTCTAACCCAGAAGAAAGAGAAAAAATCTGGAAAACAAGTAATAAAGGAATCTACAGCAATGGAACTGAATTTTTAGCTGAATTAAAATTAATTGAGAGGAATTTAGCAGAAACTGGTTTAACTTGTCGGGAATTAGAGAAGTTGATTTCACGAGTTGAAATATATGGATTTCATTTAACCCAGTTAGATTTTAGACAAGATTCTTCTCGACATGAGAGTGCTTTATCAGAAATAGCTCAATATTTACAGGTTTTACCTAAACCTTACGAATCACTTTCAGAAGAAGAAAAAACAGCTTGGTTGATTGAGGAGTTAAAAACACGTCGCCCTTTAATTCCCCCAGAAATGCCGTTTTCACCTCAAACTTGTGAGACGATCGAAACTTTTAAAACCTTACGTCAGCTACAACAGGAGTTTGGTTTAGATATTTGTCATACCTATATAATCAGCATGACGAATTATGTAAGTGATGTTTTAGAGGTGTTATTGTTAGCTCAAGAAGCAGGTCTTTATGATCCGGCGACTAGTTGTAGTACCATTCGAGTTGTTCCTTTATTTGAAACTGTAGAGGATTTGAAGCGGGCTCCATCGGTAATGCGTTCTTTATTTGAACTGAAATTATATCGAGCTTGTCTAGCAGGATGCTATGCTAATTTAGCAGTACTAGAGAATACCAATGATGATACGGAAATTAATCCATATGAAAAGTGTAAAAAACCTTCTTTAAACCCTCTAAATCTTCAGGAAGTAATGTTAGGGTATTCAGATAGTAATAAAGATTCTGGATTTTTGAGTAGTAATTGGGAAATACATAAGGCACAAAAGGCTTTAGAGAAAGTAGCTAAAGAGTTTGGATTGGATTTACGGCTGTTTCATGGACGTGGTGGTTCTGTAGGACGAGGGGGAGGACCTGCTTATGATGCGATTATGGCTCAACCAACTTCTACGATTAATGGCAGGATCAAAATTACGGAACAAGGGGAAGTATTGGCTTCTAAGTATTCTTTTCCAGAATTAGCTTTATATAATTTGGAGACGGTATCTACTGCGGTAATCCAAGCTAGTTTGTTAGGTAGTGGTTTTGATGATATTGAACCATGGAATGAGATTATGGAAGAGTTGGCTACTCGCGCTCGTCGGGCTTATCGATCTTTGATTTATGAACAACCAGATTCTATTGATTTTTTCCTCTCTGTAACTCCAATTCAGGAAATTAGCCAATTACAAATTAGTTCTCGCCCTGCACGACGTAAGTCTGGGAAGAAGGATTTATCAAGTCTGAGAGCTATTCCTTGGGTTTTTAGTTGGACTCAAAGTCGTTTTCTCTTACCGGCTTGGTATGGGGTGGGAACGGCTTTACAAGAGTTTGTGGATATGGAACCGGAGGAGAATCTGAAGTTGTTGCGTTATTTTTACTTTAAGTGGCCATTTTTTAAGATGGTTATTTCTAAGGTGGAAATGACTCTTTCTAAGGTGGATTTGAATTTGGCATATCAATATGTGACTGGTTTATCTCAGCCTGAAGATCGAGAGCGATTTAATCGGGTTTATGAGGAGATAGCTAAGGAGTACAATACTACTTGTTCTATCATTTTGAATATTACAGGACATGAGGCGTTTTTAGATAATTATCCTGATTTACAACGATCGGTGAAGTTGAGAAACAGAACAATTGTACCTTTAGGCTTCTTGCAGGTTTCTCTTTTGAAGCGGTTACGTCAGTATATGAACAGGGAAAAAACTGGTTTAATTCATTTCCGTTATAGTAAGGATGAGTTATTAAGAGGTGCTTTGTTAACTATTAATGGTATTGCTGCTGGAATGCGTAATACTGGTTGATGGTTTCAGTGCTCAAATAATAAATTCCAGTGGGTTTTTGTCCCTATATTTTAGATAGATACTGACAATTTCCTGCTTTTTTATTAGGTGTATTTGGCTGGCATTATTGAAAATATGGGATATTTTTCTTATAATCAGTAATATTTTTAGGAAAATTGGTATTTTTATCAGTGAACTGGTAAAGTAAAGTGAAAGGAACTACCATGACCATAAGAACTTTCTACCCAAATCTGACCACAATGCTCTCGAATTATTTTACGACATAAGCATAATCCTAAACCATATCCTTCCTTTGATTCATCTCTTTTGAGTCGGAAATGTCCTTCAAAAATACGCTCTTTTTTCTCTTCTGGGATTCCTGGTCCATTATCGTAAATACTTACTTGGATCTTTTGGGTTGTCTTATGAATAATGGAAAGATTGATATGTCCTTGAGAAGGAGTATATTTGATGGCATTATCTAATAAGTTGACTATTACTTGACGGATTAGTTCTCCATCCGCATAAACTAAAGGTAAATCTCCTGGTATATCTGTTTGAATGGATTGATTTTTTTGTTTAAAGCGATGAGCTAATTGGGATAATATCTCTTGACAGAGGGAGTGTAATTGTAATGGTTCCGGTTGAAGGTGCAATTGACTACTCATTTGCTTGGATGCTTGGAGTAAATCAGTAATCATGCGGTTCATAATCCGGAATTGTCTCCGGGTTTGGGAGTAGAGTTGATCTTTTAGCCCGGAAGTATTGTGATTTGGAGGAGCATTTTCTGCCATTTCTAGGGTTTCAACTGCAATGGAGGCAGCAGTTAAAGGGCTACGAAGATCATGTGCCAACATGGCTAAAATTTGATCTTTGAATTTTAATTGTTCTAAAAGCTCTTCTTTTTCTTGTTTGAGACGAAATATTTCGTCGGAGAGTTTGATTAAATCTCCTGAATAATTTTCTGATTTGACAACAGATTTGTTATTGGCAAGAGATTTATCTGCCTCTTTTTGATTTTCTTGTTGTTTTTCTAAGTAGGTTTGCCATCTGGGCCACCATTTTTTTAATTGAGCTATTAAATCACTTCCTGCCAAAATATGTCTGGGAGAAGGTGAAATTTTAACTAGAGATGGTGTGGCTACCAGCTTAAAGTATTCTACTAAATGGGGTTGTTTTGCTATTTCAATCACTTCAAGATCGAAATGATTTTGAGCTTTTAGTTGTTTTAGATAGTTTTGAATTTCTTCTATCTTATTTTTAGAACTATTACGATCGTCAACAAACAACAGTAACTGGAGGGACACTGATTTGGAAGTGTTCTCGGTGAAGGCTGTTTGTGTAGTATAGGATTGAAGCACGAGATAATTTTACTCAACTACAAATTATTAAAGAAAGTTTTTTAAAAAGTCAAACCTAGGCACAAGATTTTAAAGTTTAATGAGTTTAAATCAATTTTAATATCTTTTTTTGTATTTGTTATGCCAAGTTTTGTTGTATATTATTCTTTATAGCACTTTTTAGCTGAAAATCTTAAAGGATTCTAAACTTAATTATAAACTAACTAGGCAATTTTTTTAATAAAAATATCTATTTTATTATGGTTCTTGGCTATCTTGCCCTTGTTTTACACGCCCATTTACCTTTTGTTCGACATCCAGAAAGTGATTATGTTCTGGAAGAAGAGTGGTTATTTGAAGCTATTACAGAAACTTATATTCCCTTATTACACGTTTTTGAAGGTTTGAAACGGGATGGGGTTGATTTTAAGTTAACTATGAGTATGACACCTCCTTTGGTGTCTATGTTACGGGATCCTCTATTACAAGATCGCTACGATCAACATTTAAGTAAGTTAATTGAATTAGCTGAAAAGGAAATTAAATACAATCAAAATAATGGTCATATTCGTTATTTAGCTCAACATTATGTTACTGAGTTTGAGGCGATTCGTCAAAGTTGGTTGGGTTACGATCGAGATTTGGTTGGTGCTTTTAAGCAATTTTTGGATAGTAATAATTTAGAGATTATAACTTGTGGTGCGACTCATGGTTATTTGCCTTTGATGAAGATGTATCCTCAAGCTGTTTGGGCACAAATTAAGGTGGCTTGTGAGCATTATGAGGAGAATTTTGGTTGCCCTCCTAAGGGGATTTGGTTGCCTGAGTGTGCTTATTATGAAGGCTTGGAGCGAATGTTGGCTGATGCTGGTTTACGGTATTTTATTACGGATGGCCATAGTATTCTTTACGCTCGCCCTCGC
This sequence comes from Prochloraceae cyanobacterium PL24a_bin.78, assembly GCA_028281945.1. Taxonomy (GTDB): domain Bacteria; phylum Cyanobacteriota; class Cyanobacteriia; order Cyanobacteriales; family JANQIW01; genus JANQIW01. Next base: position 2,349 of record JANQIW010000093.1, on the reverse strand, counting down.
CCTCGTTTTAGTACCTATGCGCCGATTTTTACTGAGACGGGAGTTGCTGCTTTTGGCAGGGATAGGGAGTCTTCTGAGCAGGTTTGGTCTTCTGAGGTGGGATATCCAGGAGATCCTCTTTATCGGGAATTTTATAAGGATTTGGGTTGGGAAGCTGATTATGAGTATATTAAACCTTATATTATGCCTAATGGTCAACGGAAAAATACTGGGATAAAATATCATAAAATCACTAATCGGAATGCTGGTTTAGCTGATAAGGATTGGTATGATCCCTATTGGGCGAAGGAAAAAGCAGCTGAACACGCGGGAAATTTTATGTTTAACCGTCAGCGTCAAATTGACCATTTGAGTAAGTTTATGGGACGTAAACCCATTATTGTTTCTCCTTATGATGCTGAATTATTTGGGCATTGGTGGTATGAAGGTCCTTGGTTTCTAGATTTTTTGTTCCGAAAGTCTTGGTTTGACCAACAGACATATATGATGACTCATTTGGCTGATTACCTTCGTATGTATTCTAATCAGCAGGTTAGTCGTCCTTCTCAGTCTAGTTGGGGTTTTAAGGGGTTTCATGAATATTGGCTGAATGAAGCTAATACTTGGATTTATCCTCATCTTCATAAGGCTGCTGAGAGAATAATTGAGCTTTCTTCTTTAGATGCGAGAAATAATCTAGAACTTCGTGCTCTTAATCAGGCTGCTCGTGAGTTACTTTTGGCTCAGTCTTCTGATTGGGCTTTTATTATGTCTACTGGTACTATGGTTTCTTATGCTGTGAAACGGACTCGATCGCATCTTTTGCGTTTTAATAAGCTTTATGATGATATTAAGGCTGGTACGATTGATGGTGATTGGTTGGAAAAAATTGAGCAGATTGATAATATTTTTCCTCAGATTAATTACAAAACTTACCAACATAAGTTCGATGTGGCTAATACAGAAATAACAAGTCATAATTAAGTTTGTAAGCTAGAGGTGTTTTTTCTGTTAATAAGCAGGGAAAGTTTTCGATTGGAATAAATTTTTAGTGCCTTTATCTTTTGATTGTTTTAATTGGTAAAGGTTACAGTGATTTTTACTAGTATTTTTGAAATGCCAAGTGATGTTAAACTTTTTTTCGCCTTGGAAGTATTGGTTTTGGGAAAGGTTTTGTTTTCTCAGGGAAATTCAATTACAGTTACAGTGAAAATGTTTATAACTATTGATCAACTTCGTTTTTAACGAACGTTCGAATCAAGATTAAGATTTTTGGAGTGGTTGTGGGATTAAAGTGGCAAAAAAAATTTGGTGGCATTATTTTAAACTAAAGATTAAACTAATTTTAGTACATCAGGTTTTTATTCTAATTGGTTATTATGTCTAAATTTTTATATTTTGCGAATTTACCTTCTCTTACGGGAAATCCTCAACAACCTTCATCTATTCCTTCTGCTGGTGATTGGTTTCAAGTTGGTAGTTATAATTTATCTAAGGATGAAGTTGATGATCCTGATTTTCATAAGTTAAATTCTTTATATTCTTCTAAATTAGAGCTTTGGGAAAAAGACTGTATCGGTTCTTTTTTTGATAAAATAACTAGAGAGATAGGAAAATATCCTTATCTCCTAAATGAAATAGAGGTATATGCTGATTTAGATAAATCCAAAGATAGCCTTGATTATGATTTCCAATTAGAATACATGGAAGAAGTATATGTACATTTTCGTTACTATAATCCTCCAAATTATAATCATCTAATAAATTTTATTCTAGAAGAAATTGAAAATTATCAAAAATGTTTACAACTTGAAAAAGAATTTCTATCAAAAGAAAAAGATATTAAATCGGAAGAAGAGATTGTAAATAAATTAGGAAGTCAAGGTTATACATTAATTAGAGATCAAAGATGGGAATATATAGAGGATTGGAGTGTAAATAATAACGATCTTTTGGAGAAAATATATACAATTCAACTAGGAAAAATTAAACGAAAATCTAATCCTATTATTTTATTAATAGGATTAAAAATAGGTAGAGAAGAAAAAAAATCCAATAAAATAGCTATTGAATTTGGAATCAAACCTAAGATTTTGGGATTAGAAGTAGATATTTGGGGTCCAATATCTAGAAGATGGAGTGGAATTGAAGAAGAAGAAATCTGTGAAAACCTGAAAATAAATACAACAAATCAAAAACTCATCTCATCTTTAGAAAAAATTGAAGAAAAATATGTTGCCAATGGCGGCGATAAAGGCGCAAGATTAGTGTTCAGAACTTCCGCAGCAACACTATATGTAGTGGCATTATGAAACTAAGCGCATGGGAATAGATGGCGATCGCAGTTCATGTTGCAAATAAGATTTCAAC
>JANQIW010000051.1 GCA_028281945.1 Prochloraceae cyanobacterium PL24a_bin.78 | reverse complement strand
TTAGCTTAGATTTCCGAATTTTGTGAAAGCAAAGTAGATAGATTATTCCTGGGACATGAGTTGAAGTCATTGGAGTAGCCCTTCCATTTAATCAACACTTCTTTCCTCCCTTTCCTAGTCCTTCGACCCATCACCCACTCTCCCATTCTCATCATCACCATAAATCATCCTCAAGAAAACCATCACCCTTCAGGAGTATCAAAATCCTCTTCAGAGTAAAAATCCTCTTCATTTTCTTGACTTTCGGCTTCGAGAAACTCCTGAGACTCTTCAGCAAAACGAGGTTGAGGAGGAATAGCAATAATAATGGCATCAATCACCCTACCAACAGGAATAATTTCCAAGCCTAAATCCTCAGAATAACTTTGCCCTTTAGGTACAATAGCTTGTTCAAAACCTAACTTAGCAGCTTCTTTCAACCTCAACTCCATTTGAGAAACTAACCTCACTTGCCCACCTAATCCCACTTCTCCGATTAAAACCGTGCGGGGATTCACCACTCGATCGCGAAAACTTGCCACTAAAGCAATAGCAATGCCTAAATCAGCCGCCGGTTCCTCAACATTCAACCCACCAGCGGATGCCAAATAAGCATCTAACTTCGACAGAGGAATACCCACCCGTTTTTCCAATACTGCTAAAATTTGTTGGAGACGATTGTAATCAACACCAGTAGTCGATCGACGGGGTGAAGAATAACTAGTAGGGCTTACCAAAGCTTGTAACTCCACCACAATAGGGCGAGTGCCTTCACAAGCCACCACAGTAGCGGTACCGGGCACTAATTCATCCCGATTCCCCAGAAACAACTCAGAAGGATTAGCTACCTCTTCCAAACCTCTTTCAGCCATTTCAAAGATGCCGATTTCATGGGTTGCCCCAAAACGGTTTTTCACTGAGCGTAACAATCTATGACTAGCATAACGATCGCCTTCAAAATATAATACCGTATCCACCAGATGTTCCAACACACGAGGACCAGCAATTGCTCCTTCTTTAGTGACATGACCCACAATAAATAAGGTAATATTTTCACCTTTAGCGATGTGCATCAGAGAAGAAGTACATTCTCTCACCTGAGCAACAGAACCCGGAGCAGACGAAAGAGAGGCATAATGGAGAGTTTGAATACTATCGATAATAGCCACTTGAGGTTTAAGGGATTCCAATTCACGAACTATCTCCTCTAAATCAGTTTCTGGCATAACATAGAGATGGTCATCAGGGGATTTATGATAGTTTGTTTGTGGTACTTGTTCAGGAATTTCCTTCTCATCTAGATGACGATAATAACTTTCCTCTAGTTTTTTAATAGCTTCTGAATTAGTAACCCCCAGACGGGAAGCACGTAATTTCACTTGTTGACCAGATTCTTCAGCGGAAACATAGAGAATCCTCGGAAGCCTCAGAGCTAATTTATTTGCTACTTGTAGAAGTAGAGTAGACTTACCAATTCCGGGATCTCCACCAATTAAAACTAATGAACCGGGAACAATTCCTCCCCCTAAAACCCGATCTAATTCCACATAACCAGAATCAATTCGAGTTTGGACATCATTAGTAATTTGAGAAAATCGCTTAGAAATTCTTGGTGAAGCAGGACGATTAACTGTAGTTTGCATAGAGCGTTTATTTGATTGCCGACTGGAAGATTTATGAGAATTGCCAACAGAAGTTATAATTTGTTCTTCCAATGTGCCATAGGCATTACATGAGGTACATTTTCCAAACCATTGGCTAGATTCAAATCCACAAGCACTACAAATATAAATTGTTCGAGACTTTGGCATTTTTTTTATAACGAATTATTAAGATTAATTAAAAAAATCTAAACATTTTGAGGAAATTATGAAAACTAAATGGTAGTCTAAATCCAAGAATAAAAGATAAAAAAAGGGTGCTGACTTAAGGAAGGGACTAACTTTAGTAGAATCAATAAATCAGTATTAAAGAGATATTCTAGAAAGTAGGGAAACTCATAAAGTAACTTAACTATTTGATTTAAATTTAAACTAAGGAGTAAAAAGTAAATTGGAAAATCATAAAGAAAAAATCCTCGTGGTTGATGATGAAGCCAGTATTAGACGAATTTTGGAAACTCGTCTTTCCATGATTGGCTATGATGTTGTCACCGCCGCAGATGGGGAAGAAGCCTTAGAAACTTTTCATGATGCTTGTCCGGATTTGGTAGTTTTAGATGTGATGATGCCTAAGTTGGATGGTTATGGGGTTTGTCAAGAATTACGAAAGGAATCGGATATTCCCATCATTATGTTAACTGCTTTAGGTGATGTGGCTGATAGAATTACGGGGTTGGAATTGGGGGCGGATGATTATGTGGTTAAGCCTTTTTCTCCTAAGGAGTTGGAGGCGAGAATTCGATCGGTATTGCGTAGGGTAACTAAGAATGGTGCACCGGGCATTCCTAGTTCGGGGGTAATTCAAATTGCTTCTATTAGAATAGATACTAATAAACGTCAAGTTTATAAGGGAGATGAGCGGATTCGTTTGACGGGCATGGAGTTTAGTTTGTTGGAGCTTTTGGTGAGTAAATCGGGAGATCCTTTTTCTCGATCGGAAATTTTACAGGAGGTTTGGGGGTATACTCCGGAACGTCATGTGGATACAAGGGTGGTGGATGTTCATATTTCCCGGTTAAGGGCTAAGTTGGAAGAAGATCCTTCTAATCCTGAGTTAATCTTGACGGCTAGAGGCACTGGTTATCTTTTTCAGCGTATTTTAGAGCCGAAGGAGGATTAATTTGTTATGGATTATGAAGAGAATTCATAATTCATTAGGAGAAAACATTGTCATACTTGAGAGAGTCTTTAAATAGAGAGTTTAACAATGGCAAAATCAGATGCAAATAGAATATTACGACTTATCCCTCTCTTTGCAGGTAGCTTAGGGGGGATATTGTTACTGGTTAATCGTTTAACTACTAATGAGTTACTTAACTCTCAAGCTCGTTCTGATGCCCTTGGGGTAATACTCTGTGCCGTTTTGATTTTGGTGGGTTTAATTTGGCAAGAAATCCAACCTCGATCGCCTGATGCGGTGGAATTAATCGGTGAAAAGGAGTTTTTTTTGGAGTCAAGTTTACCTGATGTGCTGAAAACTGAATTGGCATGGGCAAGTCATCTTTTGTTAACTAATACGGTTACTAAATCTGTTGTGATTTATCATTCTTCTCAGGTACTTTTACGAAGGGGGATTTTAGGACCCAATAAAGATGTAAATCCCGGTGCAATTCTCTCTAGGGTTTTAAAGCAAGGTAAGCCGGTTTATTTGGTGAATCTTTCTCTTTATCCGGGGAAATTTGAGTTTGATTATCTACCGGAAAATACTCAAGGTGTGATTTGTCAACCTATGGGAAAGGATGGGGTTTTGATTTTAGGGGCTAATGTGCCTCGCAGTTATACTAAACAAGATGAAATTTGGATTGAAGGGATTGCTGATAAATTGGCTCAGACAATGGAGAGTTTTTCTAATTCTAATTCAAATTATAATAAAAACTTATCTTAGAGATAATTTAAAACTATGAAAAAAAACTTGACAAAACTTAAAACTAGAAGTTATATTAAAAGTGTGATGAGCAAACAAGCAATCACAAATCGTACCTCGAAAAACAAATAGCAATTATCTAACTATGACTACTACTTTACAGCAACGCGAAAGCGTATCCTCCTGGGAGCAGTTCTGTAGCTGGATCACTAGCACTAACAACCGTTTATACGTAGGTTGGTTCGGTGTTTTAATGATTCCTTGCCTTTTAACTGCAACTACT
>JANQIW010000164.1 GCA_028281945.1 Prochloraceae cyanobacterium PL24a_bin.78 | reverse complement strand
AGAAGATTATTTTCTCCAATATCCTTGTTTAATTGTGGAAGTTTTATCACCTTCGACAGAAACAATAGATAGGCGGGAAAAATGGTTAAATTATCAAACTATATCTACCTTAGAAGAATATATTTTAGTCTCTCAAAATACCATGAAAGTGGAGATTTTTCGCAAAGATAATAATAGTAATTGGCAAAAGGAAATCTTAACTGAAGGTGATACTTTAGAGATAAACTCCATCAATTTCAATCTAACAATAACTGATATTTACGAAGATATATTTTAAGCATTTTATCAATGTATATTTAATTAATTAATTAATCAATCCACGGAAAAAATTAGTCAGTTGGATAGTAGTTTGCCAGATTTTTTCCATATCAACATCAAAAATAACCACTAAAGTAAATACAATAACTCCTATAAAAAAGCCTGTTTTAACACTAACCTTAACCACTTGAAACAACCATTTTACAATTAGCCAAAATATAAAAAGTAAACTAGCAATAATAACGAAGTTAATCAACATTGAGCTATTAAATAATTAATCCTGAATTTGTTATTAATTTTAAGGATAAGGAGTACAAATAAAGCTATCAAAAACTCAATTTTAATCAAAAGTATAGTAGTTTAAGTAGAATTTTCCAGATAATTTTCCAGAATTTATAACAAAATTCATCTTATCCTTATTTTCCATTATCTCTCAGAAAATCTTTAATTAGTCATTACTTAAACAAAATTTATACTTTTCCTCAAAAAAATTAATCTTAGCTTTTACCTTGTACTATTTACCCTTACCCCTTGATTACAATTATAACAATAATTATAAAGAATTGGCCAAAACAGGAATAGTTGGATTCTCAGCCATACTATCATCGCCATAGCCACTAGCTTGAATCACCTCAAAACGTGCCCATTTATCAGCCGCGAGAATATCCTCCAAACAAGGATTAGCATTATTTTGATTCGTAAAATTATCACAAACCTTTTCAATCAAACGAGGAATATCCAAAAATCCAATTTTTTCATCTAAAAACAAAGCCACAGCCTGTTCATTCGCAGCATTTAAAACCGCAGGCATTGCACCACCAGCCCTTCCCGCAGCATAAGCCAAATCAATACAAGGATACTTCTGACGATCGGGTTCCTTAAATGTGAGATTCCCCGCCTTAACCAAATCCAATCTTTCCCAATCGGTATAAATTCGATCAGGCCAAGACAAAGCATATAAAAGAGGAAGACGCATATCAGGCCATCCTAACTGAGCTAATACGGAAGTATCCTGTAATTCAATCAAAGAATGAATAATACTTTGGGGATGAATAACCGGCTCAATGCGATCATAATCTAAACCAAAAAGGTAATGAGCCTCAATCACTTCCAAACCTTTATTCATCATAGTGGCAGAGTCCACAGTAATTTTACGTCCCATAGACCAATTAGGATGTTTAATAGCATCTTCTACCCTAACAGAACTTAATTTTTCCACAGGCCAATCACGAAAAGCACCACCAGAAGCCGTAAGAATAATTTTTCTTAAACCACCTTGGGGTACTCCTTGAAGACACTGAAAAATGGCCGAATGCTCAGAATCAGCGGGAAGCAACTTTACTCCATACTCTTCCACTAAAGGTAACACCACAGGGCCACCAGCAATGAGAGTTTCTTTATTCGCCAATGCAATATCTTTACCTGCTTTAATAGCAGAGATAGTTGGCAACAAACCAGCACAACCCACAATTCCAGTAACAACACTTTCAGAATCACCATAAGCTGCCACCTCACAAATCCCCCCTTCTCCTGCTAGGATAATGGGCTGAGAATCCATGGAACCAATGGCATTAAGAAGTTCAGACAATTTAGTTTCATCCCGAATTGCCACAATTTCTGGTTTAAATTGTTTTACCTGTTGGGCAAGCATTGTGACATTGCTACCAGCGGCTAAACCTACTACACGAAACTTATCGGGGTATTGATTAACAATATCTAAAGTTTGAGTACCAATGGAGCCTGTTGAGCCTAATATAGAGATTAATTTCACGATTTTGATTCTATACCTACTTTTTATCTAATATAGATTCTTCGGGGAATTTTTCAATAGATAATTTTTCAATTGATGGCTTAATTGATGGCTAATTCTTTAGATTCTGTTTCCTCTTCATGAATTTGACGAAGACTATTTTCTAGGGCATTGGTGAGGTGTTCTGTGCTTTTTTTGATAGAATCACTACTATAATCTTTAACGTTGATTGGTTTAGCAATTTCTAATAATATATCGCAACCCCAAGTAGGATAAGTTTGGCTGTATTTAATACTAATTGGTAAGATTTTGATGCCACAATTGGGTTTTTCTGATTCGACTTCTAAGGCAATTCTGGCGACACCACGTTTAATGGTTTTGATCTTTCTTTCCCTACCAATGGCTCCTTCTGGAAAGATGACTAACATTTCTCCTTCTGATAATAATTCTACGCTATGACGGAAACTACTAGCTCCAGGTCTTGCAGGATCCACTGGAAATCCTCCTAATTTACTAATAAACCAGCCTTGTAAGCCTTTGATTTCATGAGCTGATACCATAAAGCGTAAATTTCTGCCACTCACTAGTCTTCCTGTGGCATAAGGCACGATTAAAGCATCCCAACGCGATCGATGGGTGGGAGCGAGAATGACAGGGCCACTCTTGGGAATATGTTCTTGTCCTCTAATTTCTATTTTTCCAAAGTGTAAAGGTATTACAAGATAGCAACCTAAAGGATAAACTATGGAATTTAATAATGGTGAGATTTGAGAATTTACCTCGGCTTGTTTGTTCATTTTTTTATAGTTCTTTTTGGTTCTATTTCTAGCTTAGTTTTTCTCTCTGATTTTGTCTCTTGTTAAGTGGACAATTATTTTTTTGGTGTTGGTTTATTTCATTTTATTAAGCTTATTGAGAAAAATTTTTTTTTAGATTATCATATAGGCGGTAAACATTTTTTGATTCCTTAAATTATGGCTCAAGTTAACTTTTCTAATTCTAAACAGTCTGAAGTAAAAAGCCGTATATCTATTGAAGTAACTGAGATTAAGCCTAGTTTTAATCATTCCTCTTCTTCTTTAGATCGCAATTATGATTCTGATGGTGGAGATTAATTTTGGTGTACCTAGAGTTTTTTACTGGTGATTAACTGGGTAACTCTAATTATAATCTCATATTTTTAAGGTGGGTTTGTCTTTCTTTCCTGCCTTAAAGCCTTTTCAATATTTTATAGCAATATTTTATAGCAATAGTTATATTTTTTTTCTCAATCAAATTTTTATTATTTTAAAGCAATTTTTTCATGTCCGCTATTAGTAATTTAATATCTCCTTTAGATGTAAAATCTTTTTTTCAGAATTATTGGAGCAAAAAATCTGTTTTTATCCCAAGTAATGGGGAGAAAAGTTTTGATCATCTTTTTTCATGGGATAGGCTAAACTCTTTACTTAATTTCCATGAGTTTGATCATGATGGGATTCGTTTATCTAAAAATGGAAAGGTTTTAGATCCTAGGGAAAATATTGGCTATATAGAACATTTACATGAGGGCGGAACTCTGATCATCGATCGAGTACATAAGTTGATTCCTGAATTAAGTGATTTGGTTTCACAATTAAATTTTGAGACTGGTTGGAAATTTCAAGTGAATATGTACTGTTCTGGTGGTGGTAAACAAGGTTTTGCCTGTCATTATGATACACATGAAGTATTTGCTATGCAAATTGAAGGTCAAAAAGAATGGCATATCTTTAAAGATACCCATAAATATCCATTAAAAGAACAAAAGTTTAAGTCATACTCGCCTCCTGAAGGGAAACCTTTATCTATTTGTACTCTAAATCCAGGTGATGTTCTTTATATACCTCGTGGTCATTGGCATTATGCTATTGCTCATAAGCAACCTTCTTTGCATTTGACTTTAGGAGTTCATTGCCCTACAGGTATTGACTTTTTGGAGTGGTTAATCAGTGAATTTAAACAAGAGGAAATGTGGCGTAGAAATCTTCCGATGTTAACTGATAAGAGTTTGGCTAGTTCTTATATTGAGAATTTAATTCAAGATTTATGTCAATGTCTTAATGATAATGAAAAAAGTCAAAATATTGTTGAAGGTTATCTTAATCATGCTCTTCATTTAGATAAGCCTTTAGGAAATTTTGCTTTTCCTTCTCAATTAGGTTTGGATAATTTCCCCCACGGCAGAAAAACCAAATTTTTTAGGCCAAAGTTTCAAAGAGTAACTGTTTTAGCTTTTGCTGATGGTAGTGGTTACAAAATTAATGTGTCTAATAAAGAAATAGTTTTAAAAGGTATAACGGAATCTTTGGTGGAAAATTTGTTTGCCAATACTGTTTTTACTGGTGATGATGTTAGTCAATGGTTGCCTGGTTTTGATTGGGATTTGGATATTGTGCCTTTATTATCTCGTTTAATCAGGGAAGGAATTATTTTTGTAGACGGAAATTAAAGTTATATCATTTTTCCTGTAGTTGTGATAAAGATGGAGATTGGGGGAATGGGGAATGGTTTTTTTAAGAAAGGTTGATGGTGATGATAAGAATGGGAGGAATGGGGAGACTTGGGAGAAAAAGAGTGTCTCTTAATTACTTATTACTTATTACTTATTACTTAATCAAGGATTGGGAGAATTTTCTTACTTCTTACTTTTTACTTAATCAAGGTTAATTATCCTAATTTAGGTTCTTTAAAGTCATCATTATTAATGATTAATTGGTATTAATAATCAAAGTAAAATAGTCAAGTTTTGCTAATTTAAAATATTCTAGATATTAATTTTCATGGGGATATGAAGTAAACCAACAATATATAGAGATTCTCCTGCTTCAACAAACCCTAATTTTTTATAAAAGTCAACACAGTGAAACCGAGAGTTTAAGGTAAGAGTTGTTAAATTCTCTTTTTTTGCTTGTTCAATTATTTTTTTTATCATTCGAGAACCAATACCTTGATACTGAAATTCAGGTAATACTGCAACATAACTAATGCCTCCTCTGGTTTGAGATAAGGATCTTAATCTAACACATCCGATAATTTTATCTTCATAGAGAGCAATTAAATGAAAAGATTCACTATCATATTTATCTTGTTCACTACCTTTTTCTTTACCTAAAGGCTTTCTCAGGACTAACCAACGGACATAATACATCTGATTTAAGTCTTTTTCATCTTTTGTAAAACGAAGGATTATTTTTGAAGCTAACATTTTTATAGTAAATTTGATAATTTTATTCGGAAGAAATGGATCTACTCTATCTACCTTTTGTTAAACTATTTCTTATGGTACAATTAAAAATTTAATAAATTTTAAACCATTTTAATATTGTTATTTTCCAAGTCTTAACATTTTTTTTCTTAATAGATTTTCTTAAATGGTATCAAGATCAACTGTCAAGTAGTTAGTAGTATGCCAGAATAAAAGAGAATAAGGTATTTTTTAAAAGCCAATATGGGGGTTTTTAAGGGTATTTTAAAGGGTATTTTATAGAGTATTTATTAGCATTATTAAGGTTTTTCAGGTTTCTATGAGTACAATTTAAACAATCAAGACAAACTTAACAAGCTTTATATTTATATTTGAAAAAACCCTAGTTTTGAGAGAGTTAAGAAGATAAATTTTTTCTTTTTAATAATCTTGAGATTTTCTAATCTAAGTCTAGCTTAAAAAAGATTTCAAGTAAGTAAAACTGTTGATGGATGTTGTTTTGACAGTTAACAGATGAAAAAATTAAGACGAAACTGAGAAAACTTTAACTAAATAACCAAGTCAATATTAAAAAAACTTAACTACCACCAGTAGTTAATAAGAAATTTATACCTAGAGGCTAAAACCTTTAGTTTTAATGACTTTTAGCTATCCAAAGTTAGATTGAAAGAGATTTTTGATTAACTTATTGATCCTAATTATATAGTATAATTAAGAAATATAAAAAAACTTTAATTAAGAGGCAAAAGATAAACTTGTGAATCCGCATCTATCTCAAAGGCAAGACAAAGAAAACCTCAGACATTACGATGCAAGAGCCATAGCTGAATTTTATAGCAATCGACCATGGCAAGTAGTATGGCGTGCTATTAAAATTGTCTGGCTTATTGGTTGGTTCATATTCCATCTAGTATGGGATAAATTCACTAAAGAAACAGAAAAAAAGAAACAAAAACAAGCCCGTGAATTAAGAGAATTATTAACATATCTAGGACCGACTTTTATTAAAGTTGGCCAAGCTCTTTCAACTAGGCCGGATTTAATCAGGAAAGACTATCTAGAAGAATTAATTAAATTACAAGACCAATTACCTCCATTTGATAATAAGATCGCTTTTGCCATCTTAGAGAGGGAATTAGGAAAATCTATCAAGGAAGCTTATAAAGAAATATCCCCCAATCCTGTGGCAGCAGCAAGTCTTGGTCAAGTATATCGAGGAATTCTCCATACAGGAGAAGAAGTGGCTGTTAAAGTACAACGTCCTAATTTACGCCCAGTTTTGGCTTTGGATTTATTCTTAATGCGTTGTGCCTCTAAATGGTTTGCTCCTTGGTTACCTATTAATTTGGGTCACGATATAAGTATGATCGTTGATGAATTTGGTATCAAATTATTTGAAGAAATTGACTATATTAATGAAGGACAAAACGCTGAACGATTTGCTACTAATTTTCTTGACGATCCTGATATAAAAGTACCTAAAATTTATTGGGATTATACTACTCAAAGAATTCTGACTTTAGAATGGATTGATGGTATTAAACTGACAGATGTTGACAAAATTAAAGCAGCATCTCTTGATCTTGATAATTTAATTAGAATTGGTGTAACTTCGGGATTACGTCAACTTCTAGAATATGGTTTCTTTCATGCAGATCCTCATCCGGGTAATTTATTTGCCACTAAAAATGGTCAAATGGCTTATATTGATTTTGGCATGATGGATCAATTGAATGAAATAACTAAGCATACCATCGCTAGTTCTATTGTCCAATTAGTGAATCGAGATTATTATGCTTTGGCTGATGATTTCGTTACTCTTGGCTTTTTAAGTGCTGATACTCCTATTGAACCAATTATTCCTGCTTTGGAACAAGTTTTGGGTAAGGGCATGGGTGAAAGTGTGGCTAGTTTCAATTTTAAAACTATCACTGATGAATTCTCTGAGTTGATGTATGAGTATCCTTTCCGAATACCTGCAAAGTTTGCTCTGATTATTCGATCGCTAATTACTCAGGAAGGTTTAGCTTTGAGTCTTAACCCTAATTTCAAAATTGTGGAGGTTTCCTATCCTTATGTGTCTCGACGTTTACTAACTGAAGAATCTCCAGAAATGCGCCGAATGCTTTTGGATGTTTTGTTTAAAGATGGGAAATTCCAGTGGCAACGTTTGGAAAATATGATCTCTATTGCTCAAACTGATAATAAATTTGATCTTTTCCCAACTGCTCAATTGGGGTTACAATATCTTTTATCTGATGAGGGTGAATATCTTCGCCGTCAGTTATTGTTGGCTTTGATTGAAGACGATCGACTTCATACTCAAGAAGTTCAAAGAATTTGGACTTTGGTTAAAGATGATTTGAAACCTCAGAAGTTATTTGATGTTGCTATTAGTGCGATTCAAGGAATTTCTAGGGAAAGCATAACTGCCAATTAGTCATTGAAATTGATTCAATTTAAACAAATATTACTTTGATAAACTATGTATTATTATCTGCCCCAACCTCCATATTTCTTGTTAATTGTCGGTTTATTTACTGGCATAACTTGTGGTTTAGCTTTTGAAGCTAGTTTAAAACTCACTCTTAAACAATGGTCGAAACAATCTTCTAGTAAAAGTATAGAAGAGTTACGGGCTTTTAAAGTGGGATTTCCTTTTGTGGGAATTTGTGTGGGGGTTTGTGTTTTTCTAGCTTCTGGGTTACAAATTTTTAGTCTTGATGTTTGGTTATCCTATGGCATATCTCTTCTTATGACTATTTTCATTGGTGGTTTGGTTTGGTATCAATTAGGTAATCTTTTCTTACAACTGCAAAGAGGTGGTTCTCGAGAATTAGATCTTGATGCTTTTGAACTCTAAATTTTGAGTTTTGGTGGTCGATGGCTAATGTCTATTTTTTAATATTATTCTACAAATAATGCCTAATTTTAAGCAATTAATTAATGGGTAATAGGTAATAAATGATACTTTTTAATGTTTTTTCTCAAAAAAATATCTGCTTTTTTAATTTGTATTTTATTACTTTCAAAATATTTGCAGAAGAGTTTAACTAATTTAGCCTTCGATCAATATTATAATAATAGATTTTTATAAATTATTTTAAAAAATACTTAAAAATATAGAATTTCAATTATGAATGGAAAAAAAATTTTGGCAATTGTGGGTGATTTTGTCGAAGACTACGAAATTATGGTGCCTTTTCAAGCATTACAAATGGTAGGGCATCAGGTAGATGTTATTTGCCCGAACAAAAAAGCTGGTGAAAGTGTGAAAACTGCTATTCATGATTTTGAAGGTGACCAAACTTATTCGGAAAAACCTGGGCATAATTTTATTCTTAATGCTACTTTTGATGAGGTAAAGGTAGAAGAATATGATGGTTTAGTTATTCCGGGAGGACGTGCGCCTGAGTATATTCGTTTGAATCCAGATGTCATTAAAATGGTACAGCATTTTGGGGAAAGTGATAAGCCTCTTGCTTGTATCTGTCATGGTATCCAGTTGTTGGCGGCTGCTAATGTTATTAAAGGGAAAAAATGTTCTTGTTATCCGGCTTGTAGTCCTGATGTAATTAATGCTGGAGGTTACTATGCTGATATTCCAGTGAATCAGGCTATTGTTGATGGGAATTTGGTGACGGCACCGGCTTGGCCTGCACATCCGGATTGGTTGGCGGCATTCTTAAAAGTGTTAGGGACTAAAATTCAACATAGTTAATTTGCTAATGTAATGTTTAATATGTAATAAGTCAAGTTTGAAAGTCAGATTTGGTATAAATTCTATGTATTTAAGAATTCTTAAACTTGGTTTCTGTTATTTAATTCAGCAAAATTATATGAAAGAGTTATTAAAATATAACAACTCTCTAATTTAAATCAAAACTATTTAGATGGAATCTATGGGTTTTAAGGTACTTGCCAAATTCGATCGTGATATTCTTCTAAATTTTCATAAGGAGAAGGGGGTGCGTCATGTTGGTGATGATGATGGTGATGATTATGGCTGTGATTATGGCTGTGATTATGGTGATTTTCTTCAATATTCCCTTGCTCTAAAGCATTTAAACGAAATTTGCACATTTCACAATTCATTTGTACTGTATCTAACTGGGTTTCAATTTCCCTTCTTCGCAAAATTTGGAAAACTTGAGGGGCTATTCCTATTTCTTCAAGAGAACTAATGGCAATATTGGGAAAATTTTCTTGTTGCTGTGCAGTTATATTATAGATTTTTTTGACTAAAACACCTGTAAATAAAAAGTAAGGTAAGACAATAATTCTTTTGGGTTCGTATAAACGTGCCCTACGAAAACCTTCTTCTAGGCGTGGATGAGTAATACCTATAAAACAAGTTTCTACTGTTTGATAACCACTACCTTCCCAAATTAACCTTGCCATTTTATATACATCACTATTGGCATCGGGATCGCTAGATCCGCGACCTACAAATAATAAAACTGTTTCTGAACGAGGGATTTGATGAGGATTATGGAGTAGCTTATCTAATTCTGCAAGACGATCGCGCCAAAGCTGGATAATTTCTGGAGCGATGCCAAAATGACGGCCATAATGGAATTTAATCTGAGGATAGAGTTGTTTACTACGATCTAATTCATTAGTAACATCAAATTTATTATGTCGTGCGGCAAATAGAAGTATAGGCAATACGGAAAAGTCTGAATAACCTTCTGAAATACAATACTCAATTCCCTCAATAATGGAAGGATTAGTTAATTCCAAAAAACAAGGAATCACTGGCCTACAAGGATCAATAGATTGATATAATTTTGCTAAATCAAGAAAATTTTGACGGCCTTCAACATCTTTTGTACCATGTCCAATTAAGAGTAAAGGACGTTGTATGGGCAAAGGTGGCAATTGTAATGAGTTAAGATTAAGGCTGGAAGATGATTCTACAATTGACATTAAATTTTTAAAAACTCCTTTCTTTTTGTTGACGTAGTCTCTCCCCTAGCAGAAGATCAACTACTTGAATCTACTAGTAATGAGTTTAACTGATGCTTTTCCAAGAAAAAATGCCCCAGGGGGAGAATAGGAGAATAGGAGATGGGGTGAATAGGAGAATGGGAGAATGGGTGGAATGGGAGATGGGGAAGACAAGGGAGATGGGGAAGACAAGGGAGACAAGGAAGATGGGGAAGACAAGGGAGACAAGGGAGATGGGGAAGAATTTAGTTGATCTTATTACTTATTACTTATTACTTATTACTTAATCAAGAATGGGGAGAATGGGAGATTAAGAGATAAAGAGGAAGTAAATTTGGAAGACATAGAAATCTTCTTGTAGTATGTTAATATTTATATAGTTTTATAAAGAGTGGCTTTAGAATATTTTAAGGAAAGCTTCGTGCAATTAAATTAGGTAAAGTAATGGCAGATCGATTAATACGTGCAACAGCAGCTAATGGCGGGATCAGAGCAGTAGGAACAATTACAACTAGTCTTACGGAAGAAGCAAGACAAAGACACAAACTTTCTTATGTGGCAACAGCGGCTTTAGGGCGGGCCATGTCTTCTGGGTTGTTGTTGGTATCTAGCATGAAAAAAGAAGGTTCTAGGGTCAATATACGCATCAAAGGAAATGGGCCTTTAGGCGGATTGTTAGTAGATGCGGGTTTGGATGGAACCGTCAGGGGTTATGTGGAAAACCCAACAGTTGAATTGCCTCCTAAGGCTAATGGGAAATTAGATGTTGGTGGTGCCATTGGTAAGGATGGTTATCTCTATGTGATTCGAGATGTTGGGTATGGATTTCCCTATTCTAGTACAGTTGAGCTAGTTTCGGGGGAAGTAGGTGATGATGTGGCTAATTATTTGGTTACTTCTGAACAAACTCCTTCCGCTTTATTGGTGGGGGTTTTTGTAGATTCTGAGGGGGTTTTAGCTTCTGGTGGGATCTTGTTACAAATTATGCCTAAAGCGGCTAGGGATGATTCTTTGGTGGAACTTTTAGAGTCTAGAGTTTCTAAGCTTTCTGGCTTTACTCCTCTTTTGCGTGCGGGGAAAACTTTACCAAATATTTTTGAAGAGTTATTGGGAGATTTAGATTTAATTATTCTGCCGGAAACTAATCTCGTTCGTTTTCATTGCCCTTGTTCTTTTGAACGTGTTTTGAGGGCATTAAAATTACTTGGTGAAGAGGAACTTCAAGATATGATAGAAAAGGATGAAGGGGCTGAAGCGACTTGTCATTTTTGTGGGGAGGTTTACCAAGCTAATAAAGAGGATTTATATAAATTAATTGAGGATTTACGATCTGAATCTCTGAGTTAATTTTTGGATTTTTACTAATTTTTTATAGATATTGAGCGATTAATTTTTGGTCTTAAAATGGTCTTATCTAAATCGCTTTATATTTTTTTGATTAAAAGTATGTTTAAGTATATAAAATTTTGATCTTAAATTCTTTTTATTTTTAAATTTAAAATAACTAAGTCAAACAAAGTTGCTATTGATTTCTTAGTTATCTTAAATTTTTACTAAAATATTTTTTATACTAATTTATTACTTATTACTTAAAATTTCAATGTATTTCAAATTTAATTAATTTTACCTTTTTCCATGATCAAGAAAAATGATATGATCAGAAGAGTTAAGTTGTTATGAAGAAAAACGCCAAGGTATAGTCATGGATTTAACCTTGGGAGAAAATAGAAAATTTAGCGGTTATACGCAAAACAGAAAAAAATGATTGATTCTACTGAAGCCGGAAAATTAGCTATTGAATTTTTAACTAGCGAGTGGAATGTGCCTCCTGAAGATCGAGATTGGTTTACAATCATAGCCTGTCAGGCTTTGGGAGAAGATGGTTATGAAGTTAAAATTGGCATTGATGGTTTTCCTGATGTCTGGATTGTTGAAGTTTATGATAATGGTAAGTGTGAGTCTTATTATGAATTCATGTCCCCAATTAGAGATTCGGAAAGTAATAGCGATCTTGGAGATTTACCTGATTGGATTGCACAAGTATTAATGGCTGAAAGAAAACATAGATAAATATTCTTATGGATAATAGAGAAGTCGCAGTTGACAAGAAAAAAGATCTATTATCAATATTTTAATTATCTAAATAATAAAACTTATCCAATAAGAATAGGCTAAAATAAAGTGCTAGTAGTGAATATTATATTAAAATATTAAGAATTTAAGACAATAATCATGAAAAAAGTAGATTGGTTGGTAACAGAAGATGGAACTTGTCATCTTTGTAAACCTGCACGTGACTGGAATTTATTAGCAGAAGAATATCGCCCATATCGATTTTTAACAGAGTTAGAAGATGCTACTAGATTGGCAACAGTGGAAGGAATGGAAGAAGAAAGGTATTTATCTGGACTACGAATGTTAGTTAGAAAACTAACTCTTAATTGTTATCAAATCAATGATTTTATTCAAAAAAAACTTCAAGAAGGAAAGAATGCTCTTTTACCACTGTATGATGATTTTGAAAGTCCTATTACTATTCAATTAGAAATGAATTTATATGGAGAAACTTCACCTATTCACAATCATGGAAATTGGGGAATAGTAATGGTATTACAGGGAAAACAAAAAAATATTTTATGGAAGCGGAATCCTACCCCAGAATTTCCTGATAAAATTAGTTATATCGGAGAAAAAATTCTTCATACAGGAGATATTATTAGTTTAACTGGCAAGGCAATTCATAATGTGGAAGCTATAGCAGAAGAACCAACTATTACTTTGAATTTATATGGGCCTCCTAATGGGACTAAAAGATTTATTTTTGATCAAGTTAATCATACTGCTAAGTATTTTTAATTGATATTTATGTTAAAGTAAGATTATACTTTATAAGTAAGATGGCAAGAAATTTTATTCAATAAATGAACATGAAAACAGCTTTAATCACTGGTGCATCATCCGGAATAGGGGAAACTTTTGCTAGAGAATTAGCTAGTCAAAAGATAGATTTAGTCATTGTAGCTCGATCTCAAGAAAAATTAGAGGATTTAGCACAACAATTAAGGGAAGAATTTGTAATTAAAGTTGAGGTAATAGTAGAAGATTTGACCAAAACTGGTGCTACTCAAAGGGTATTTGAAAAAACATCTGCCAAAGGATTGACTATTGATTTGTTAATTAATAATGCAGGATTTGGAGATTATGGTACTTTTGATGAGCGTAATTTGGAGAAACAGGTGAATATGATTCAACTTAATATTACTGCATTGGTAGAATTAACTCATTTATTTTTGCCGGGGATGAAAGAAAGAAGAAATGGTGCAATTATTAATGTTGCTTCTATTGCTGCTTATGTTTCTATTCCTTATCTTTCAGTTTATTCAGCCACCAAAGCTTTTGTTTTGAGTTTTAGTGAGGCACTTTGGGCAGAAAATAAAAATACTGGGGTTCATGTTTTAGTATTATGTCCGGGTCCTACGGAATCTAAGTTTTTTGAAGCAGCAGAATTTCCAGCATCGGCAGCATCTCAAAATAGTAATCCGGCTTCGGCAACGGATGTGGTGAAAGAAGCTCTCAATGGTTTAGCTAAAAAACAATCGGTTGTGGTAGCAGGTGGTTTGGCTAATAATTTTATTGTCAATGTGCCTCGATTTTTGCCTAGGGAGTTTTTAGTATCTTCTTTGGAAAAGAATTTTAAATCAATTTAATTCAATCTTAAATTAATCTAAAGATCTAAGTTCCATTGTGTTAGTTGGAGAAAATAATGATATAATCAGAATAATATCTAGGTTTTGATGAGGAGCAGTCATCAAAAGTAATGGGGAAAGTTTGGTGAAAGTCCAACGCTGTCCCGCAACTGTAATGAGATTTTTAGCAATTCGTGAGTAATAAAATGCTAAATCTAATATCTCTAAGTCAGGATGCCCGCCTATATATTGTTATTAGAGTTAATCTGCGAGGTACGGATGACTAAAAGAAATAAATATTATCTAAAATTGAAAAATATTTTGCCTATTACTTTTTGCTTTTCTGTAAAATTCTCGGAAAGGAGTTATGGTAATGGCTAAAAATAAGCGTTGGTTGCATCTTGCTGGTATGGCAAGTTTGAGTTTTTTGATTGTGCTTGGTCATTCCTCTCCAGCTTACGCCATGCACATTTCAGAAGGATTTTTACCTTTCCAATGGGCTGTTTTTTGGTGGGTTTTGGCATTGCCTTTTTTTGTGTTAGGTATTCGATCCCTTGCCCAAATTTCTAAGGGAAATCCAGAATTAAAATTACTTTTAGCTTTAGCAGGAGCATTTAGTTTTGTGCTTTCTGCTTTGAAGATTCCATCAGTCACTGGGAGTTGTTCCCATCCTACAGGTACCGGGTTAGGTGCCATTTTGTTTCGCCCTTCTGTGATGACGGTTTTGGGTAGTTTAGTTTTGGTGTTTCAAGCTATTTTGTTGGCACATGGGGGTTTAACTACTTTAGGCGCAAATGCTTTTTCTATGGCAGTTGTGGGTCCTTGGGTTGCTTATGGTGTCTACCTTTTGATGCTCAAATTGGGTATGGAAAAGGTAGGAATTTTCTTGGCGGCGGCTTTGGGGGATTTGGTTACCTATGTTGTGACTTCTATTCAATTGGCTTTGGCTTTCCCAGCTGTGAGTGGTGGTTTTATGGCTTCGTTTCTTAAGTTTGGGGGAATCTTCGCTCTAACTCAGGTTCCTTTGGCTATTAGTGAAGGGTTATTGACGGTTTTGGTTTGGAATTGGTTGCAATCTTATGCTTCTTCTGAGCTAAAAACCTTGGAGTTATTACGATTACCTAGCAATCAAATTACTAAATAACAAGGTATTAAGAAGAAATAAATTTTTATGTAATAAGTTTTTTGAGATCTATTTGGCAAGTTATTATACATAGTATATATTTGCCTGCTTAGATTTTGACATAATAATCTGGATTTAAATCAAAATTAATTTAAGGTGAATATAATGCAAACAACAAAAAAAGGTAATTGGTTTTTAGTTATTGGTGTCATTATTTTAGCAATATTTCCTATGATCTTTGTACCAGGAGAATATGGTGGTGCTGATGGTGAAGCCCAAGAGGCGATCGGAGAAATAAATCCTTCCTATGAACCCTGGTTTGATTCAATCATAGAATTACCTAGTGGTGAAATTGAAAGTCTTTTATTTGTTTCTCAGGCGGCAATAGGTGCAGGAATTATTGGTTATGTAATTGGATTGTATAAAGGTAGGCAGGAAAATTCTAATATAAAAAACTCAAACAAATAAGATACATAGATTTAATTCTTACTTAATTAATTAAAATAAAATGCACCATCAAATAGATTCTCTTGCATATACAAATAGAATTCGATATTTACCACCAAAACAAAAGTTTAGTTTAGCTATAATTTTATTTATATTAGGATATATTGGAACTATTCCTATTCAAATCTCCATCACTATTTGGTTAACAGTTTGGATAGTGGTATATGCAAGAATTCCTGCTGCAACTTATTTCAAATTACAAACCATTCCTTTTAGTTTTTTTCTGACGAGTTTGCCTGCATTGATAATTAGTATTGGATTTGTAGATAATATTTCTAGTTTTCATTCCGATATTTTGCAAGGTTTTAATTTAAATTTTATCTATATTTACATAAGTAGACAGGGTATTCAACAAGCAAGTGAACTTATAACACGGAGCATAGCCGTCACATCATGTATGTCTTTCATTCTGTTAACTATTCCTTTTGTAGAAATCATCAGAATTTTACAACAATTAAGATGCCCTAGTTTGGTTATCGAATTATTAAGCTTAATGTATCGTTTTATATTTGTTCTGGCAGAAACAGCAATAGAATTAGTCGAAGCTCAAAAATCTCGTCTTGGCTATCGAACATGGGAAACAAGCATGAGAAGTGTAGGATTAATCATTAGTCAACTGTTAAAACGAACTCTAGATAATTATAGACAAATTTCAATGGGGCTTATTTCACGTGGATTCAACGGAGAATTAAGAGTATGGTATTCTCGCCGTCATAAAACTAACCTTCGTTATCTTCTTGAAGGGATAGGAGGTTGCTTAATTTTAATAATTTATACTGGGTTTGATTATGTTAATGGAATTTGAATCTATTGAATACATTTACCCTTGTAGTCAAAAACCTGCAATTAATGGGTTAAATTTGCAGATAGAAGTAAATGAGTGTTGTGCTTTGATTGGAAGGAATGGTTGCGGGAAAACTACTCTTTTTCGTCTGGCTAATGGTTTATATCGTCCCCAACGGGGTATTATTCGCTGGCAAGGCAAGCCTTTACGTTACAATTCATCTTCCTTAAATCAATTACGACAGGAAATTGGACTAGTTTTTCAAAATCCTGAGCAACAATTGGTGGCTTCTACTGTTGAAGAAGATTTATCTTATGGTTTGTGTAATTTGGGTTTGCCTGAAAGTGAAGTTGCTAGTCGAGTTTTACAGGCTTTAATGGAATTTGAGCTTTCAGATTTTGCAGATACTCCAGTAAATTATTTAAGTTTAGGGCAAAAAAAAAGGCTCTCAATCGCTGATGTGATGATTCTTAAACCGAAGCTTTTATTGTTGGATGAACCTACTGCTTATCTAGATCCGCATCAAACTCGTAATTTGCTTACTATTTTGGAAAAAGTTCGAGTAATGGGAACAACTATAGTTATTGCAACTCACAATCTTGATTTTGCTTATGCTTGGGCTGATCGTATTTTGGTGATGGAAGATGGATATTTGATGCTTGAAGGAAATCCAGATAGGGTTTTTGGTAAAAAAAAATTAATGAATGAACTTAATTTAGGGATTCCTTTAGCAATTGATTTACTTGATGCCGTGGAAAAAGAGATGGCTTCTACTGGGGAAATTCCTGATACTAAAGCTTTAAAATCGATTCTTAAAAAACGCTTTATAATTTGAAATTTTTTTATAATTGAATTACAATATAATTTAAGTTTGATGTTTATCTCATGGCAATACTTTATATGGTTATTACTATCATTAATATTCAGTATGATTTAGGAATAATTACTATAACCAGGAGTGTATAATTTGGAATATTCACAAAGAGATTTTGACTTAGCGGCAAAAAATTTGATTAAAACTGGTATTTTACTTAATAGTAAAGGATGGCTTCCTGCAACTAGCGGTAATTTTTCCCAAAGATTAGATTCTCATTGTTGTGCTGTTACCGTTTCTGGAAAGCATAAAGGGTATTTAACGACTAATGATATTATGGTTGTGGATTTGAAAGGAAACGCGATAAGTCAAGGTAAACCTTCTGCTGAAACTTTATTGCACACAAGTTTGTACAATCTAGATGATAATATTGGAACAATTTTACATACTCATTCACTAAATGGAACTTTACTCACAAGATTAATTAAAGATTCGGCTTGGCATATAGAAGGCTATGAATTACAAAAAGCGTTTAGAGGAATTTCTAGTCATGAGAGCAAAATTAAAATTCCTATTTTTGAGAATAATCAAAATATACCTGTTTTAGCTGAAGAAGTAATTAATTATTTAAACAAAGCTTTCAAGCAAGGAATTTATACTTGGGCTTATTTAATTCGAGGACATGGCATTTATACTTGGGGATTTGATCTTAAAGATGCTTTGCGCCATCTCGAAGCCATAGAATATTTGATAGAATGTGAATTGGAGTTAATGAGAATTAAAGGATAACAATGAGTAGATTGACAGTATTTGCCGATGACAACCCCACTACCTCTACTTTTGATAGTGATAATCGAGATAGTATTGCTGAAAAATTAAACCAAGTTGGGGTGCGTTTTGAGGTTTGGCAAACTAAAGATGATATTCAATTGGGCGCAAATCAAGAAGAAGTGCTTCAAGTTTACCGTCAAGAAATTGATAATCTCATTAAAGAGGAAGGTTATCAGGCGGTTGATGTTGTAAGTCTGAAGAGTGATAATCCTAATAAAGTAGCTTTACGGGATAAATTTTTATCTGAACATACCCATAGTGAAGATGAAGTGAGGTTTTTTGTAGAGGGTGAAGGGTTATTTAGTTTACATATTGGGAAGGAAGTTTATGAGGTTTTGTGTACTAAAGGTGATCTTATAAGTGTTCCTAATGGTACTTCTCATTGGTTTGATATGGGTCCTAATCCTAATTTTATTGCTATTCGTTTATTCAATAATCCTGAAGGATGGGTTGCTAATTATACTGGCTCTGATATTGCTAGTAACTTTTCCAGATTGAAGAATTAACTTTTTAAAGAATAAACTATAAATGACTATTAAAGCAATTTTAACTGATATTGAAGGAACGACAAGTTCCATCAGTTTTGTCAAAGATGTCTTGTTTCCCTATGCTTATGACAGTATGGAGTATTTTTTGTCACAGAATTTTGAGGATGAAAAGGTTAAATCTCATATTTTGGCGGTGTGTCAGCAGGAAAATTTAACTGAATGTAATCCTGAAAATCTTACTCAAATTTTGCGTCAATGGATTCAAGAAGATCGAAAAGTTACGGCACTTAAGGATATTCAAGGGATTATTTGGGAAAATGGCTTTCGGAATGGGGATTTTAAGGCGCATCTTTATGAGGATGCTTGGGAAAAGTTAGGACAATGGCATGATGCTAAGCTCCCTATTTATGTTTATTCTTCAGGTTCGGTTTATGCTCAGAAGTTATTTTTTTCCCATTCTTGTTATGGAAATCTGTTGAATTTATTTTCTGGGTTTTTTGATACTAATATGGGTTCTAAGAAAGAGGCTAATTCATATCAAGCTATTGCTGAATCTATTGGTCTTCCTTGTAATGAAATTCTCTTTTTATCTGATGTAGAGGCGGAGTTAAATGCTGCTTCTGGTGTAGGAATGGAAACTATTTGGTTTATTCGAGAGGAAGATTTACCTGTTAATCCTAGTCATAAAGTGGTAAAAAGTTTTTTTGATGTTAATTTTTGAATTTTAAATAAATAAAATAAATCATCATTGGTATTAAAATTTTAATAAGTTTATCAGTTTTTATCTATTATTACACTTTTATTGATGGAAAATTAGGTTAAATTATCATATTGAATTTTCGATTATTTTGAGATATTTTTATGAAAAATCTAAGTTTATTCTTTTTGACATTAGGAATGTTTATATCTGGATTGATTGTAACTTCCACCCAAGCTGCTTTGGCTTTAACCTTTCGTTGGAGTTATTCCGCACCTGGGATCGCCGCTAGTGGTACTTTGACTACTGAGGATAGCCCTGATGAAGCTGGTTTTTTTCTCGTTACTGATATTACGGGAACCCGAAATGGGGAAACTATTACTGGGTTGGTGGAAACAGGAACTTCTGTTCCGGGAAATGAGCCTTTTGAGGTGGACAATTTAATTAGTCTCCATAGTGAACAATTAACAATTCACGGAATTGGTTATGGCATTTCTGATGGAAGTTTTGTGAATATCTTTTTTACTGATTCTCTTGAACCGCCAGGTTATTATGAATTTTTTTCAGCACCACCAATTATGCCTGGTTATGAAAATTTAGGCCCTGACGATACTGAGTTGCCTGTTAGTTTTTCTGCTAGTAGGGAAGCTAGAATTTAAACCAATACCAATCAAATTTTTAAGGAGATTTTCATGAAAGCAGAGTTCACAGCCATAATTGAAACAGCAACAGAAGGGGGATATTGGGCAATTTGTCCTGAAATTCCTGGTGCAAATGGTCAAGGAGAAACCCTTGAAGAAGCCAAAGAAAGCTTGAAAAATGCCATTCAACTGATTTTTGAAGATCGTTTAGCGGATATTCGTCGAGGTTTACCTGAAAACGCGATCAAGGATACAATTTCCATTTCTATTCCATGAAACGTAAAGAATTAGAAAAAAAGTTACGGAAAGCGGGTTGCTATCTTAAGCGTGAAGGTTCGTCTCATTCTCTTTGGATTAATCCTAACACTGGAGTTACTGAAGCTATACCACGACACACAGAAATCAAAGAATTTTTGGTACACAAAATCCTCAAAAACTTAAATGCCCAATAAAGCGAAATCAAAAGATTTCAATTTAAATTTTCAAGCATTCAATTGTTTATGAAAATTTAGAAACATACCATGATCGGATTTAACAAGTTCCTTAATTTATTTCTAGGGATTTCAGATAATAGCCATTTTTGATATTAGATAGTATTTATATTTTGTAATTCTACCTTGCCTTCGGGGAAAATTTGAATTATTAGTTGATAATTAGACATCAATGAAATTCCTACTAGAGGTTCTGAATTAGCTTCATCTATAGGAATAGTTAGACGAACTCCATCCCAGAGGATAACTGCTTCATAACTATTAAAAATAGATTCACTACCATCAGCAAGAATGGCTCTTCCCTGTCTTTTCCATGTAAGATTTAACTGAGTAACTAAATCTGGTGAAAGAGAAAGCCAACCATCAAAGCCTGTATCCAAAATGCCATCTATGGTATAAATTTGATTGTTTAATCCATAAATTGAAATAGGAATAATTGCTTCCAAGTTGCTATTAACACTTCCTATAATCATATTTTTTTAGTTGGTCTTCCACCAAATTTACGAACATAACGTGAACCTACACGAATAATCCAAATTTGGGCATCTGGATGACGCTTTTCTAGACGATCGCAAGCAGCTATTTCATTTGCATCGATTTCAAAGTCTTCAGTTTCGATATCGATGGCTACAATCTTACCCTTATCTTCGGGTTTTATCTTTGGATGTATGAGATTTTCGTAAATGCGATCGCCTCTTCTGGCAAATTCTTCTTTAGAGTATCGAGGTTGTTTACTTATCATGATAATAACCGAGTTTTTATTTAACCCTTCTATTGTAACTTGAATCCTATTTCTATCAAGACTAAAAATTTGTGCTATAATAAAGAAATAAAATAATAATTTATCTAGAATTAAATATCAAAAATTAATACCTTAAGATGAGGAGAAGGTTTTATGGTTTGGGAAATTTTGGGTTGGATTGGTCAAGAATTAGCAAAATTAGGTGTAAAAAAAGTTGCTCAAGAATCATTAAGTAAAGCTGGAAAAAAAGTATTAGAAGAAAACAGTAAAAATATTGTAACTAAGTCAATAGATTGGCTAAAAGATGAAAACGAAATTCAAAAAGGATTTCCCCAATATCAAGAGAAATATCTACGTAAATATGGTGTAGTTCAAGTATTAGGAATGTCCAAAGGCATACCATTAGAAAATATCTATACACCAGTACGTTTTTTAAATAAAACAAGTAGCGTCATTTTTACCAGTATTCAAGATATGGAAAAGGATTTTCGGGAAACAGCAAAACGGAGATTTCAAAAAGGAAAATCTCAAAGAAAAGATGATATATATATTGATTATAAAGATAAATATTTAATGGTTTTAGGAGGTTCCGGTTCAGGAAAATCTACTTTTTTAAAGCAATTAGGATTGGAAGCTTTTAAAGGAAAACAAGGAAGATTTCAACGTTTACTAATTCCCGTATTCTTAGAATTAAAATTTTTAAATGATGAGAAAGTCGATTTAATTAGTGCTATTACCAATACCTTTAATCAACTAGGATATTTTGGTATTAAAAATAAGACTACTGAAAGACTATTAAATAAAGGAGAATTATTATTACTATTTGATGGTTTAGACGAAATGCCTAAACAAAATAGAAATTCTGTCATCGATTCTATTAGTAATTTAGTAGCCAGATATCAAAACAAAAATAACCGATTTGTCGTTTCCTGTCGCACCGCTGCTTATAATACTAGTTTTGGTTTTACAACAGTAGAATTAGCCGATTTTGACGATAACCAAATTAAGCAATATATAGATCATTGGTTTAATTCTGATTTAGATAAACAGTTAGATACAGCTAATAAATGTTGGGAAACATTGAATCAACCAGAGAATAAAGCAGCCCAAGAATTGGCACAAACTCCTTTATTATTGACTTTTATTTGCTTAGTTTACAGTCAAAAAGGAAATTTACCTAACAATCGCAGTCGTCTTTATAAAAAAGCATTGGATATTCTCTTAGAGGAATGGTTAGCAGAAAAACGAGTAAAACAAAAAGAAATCTCTGAAGATTTCCATACAGATTTGGAAATAACTATGTTAGCTGAGATTGCTTATGAGAAATTTGTTGCTGATGAATTATTTTTTACTGAAGATGATTTAGTTAGAAGAATCCAAACTTTTTTAGCTAACACTGCTAACAATCCCAATCCCAAATCTTTAGATGGCAAAACTGTGTTAAAAGCTATTGCCATTCAACAGGGTATTTTGGTAGAAAGGGCGGAGGATATTTATTCTTTTTCCCATTTGACTTTGCAGGAGTATTTGACGGCTTATTATATCTGCGATAATAATTTGATTGATGATTTGATTCTTAACCATTTGGGAGATTCCCGTTGGCAAGAGGTGTTTTTATTGGTGGCTGGTTATAAAAGTAATGCTGATAGTTTCTTAGACAATATGGAGAGTATGGCTTATTACAAGTTTATTACTACTGAGAAATTAGAGAATTTATTGATTTGGGTTGAGAGGATAACTGATTCATCTTCCCAAGGAGGAATAAAGCCTGTGAGTAAACGAGCTATTTCTTTCGCCAATGCCTACACCTATGTTAATGCTAATGCTTATGCCAATACCATTGCTTATGTCAATGCTAATGTCATTGCCAACGCCTACGTTTATGCTATCGCCAATACCTACAACTATACCAACGCCATCACCATCTCCTATGACTATGCCATCGCTAATGCTATCACTAAAACTAATGCCAACGCCAACGCCATTGCCATCGCTTACACTGACTCTTTTGCTAATTCTGTGAATGATTTTATTAAACAAGTTAAATTTTGTGAATCTTCTTGTATATATAAAAATATAAATTATAAAACTTTGATGGATACTTTGAATTCAATTCAATCAAGAATAAATGATATTAAATATAAAAATATAATACAAAATCTAGCTAAAGAATTTCTTAATGTTTGGATAAATTCATTTTTTATAACTAAACAAGACTTTAATTTATCTTGGAGTGAATTAAAATTACTGGAAAAATATCTTTATGCTAATAAATTAATTTTTGATTGTAAAAAACAAGCCGTGAGAGTATCCATTGAAATTTGGGAAAAGATTGAAGAAAGAATGCTATTACCAAGATAAAACCTCGAACTCAAGATTAATAATCTACTTTTTTTCCAAATTTTCTCTTCCCACTCCAGAATTAAACTGCGCCCAGAATAACAATAAAGCCAAAAACAGATAACTAAGAGCAAAACTACCACCCTTCCCCCAGCCCAAATCCAAGACAGTATCAGCAATTGTCCATTTAAAGCTATGTAACAAACCCAACCAAGAAAGAAAACAACCACTCAAAGCCCATAAACCAGCCTTCCCGAAATCCTTCTCAATAATATGCACAGTCATAGCCGAAAGAATCATAGCCGAAAAAATCAACCCTTGCTCAAGTGCAAAAGCCCCTGTAATATAAAGATCACTACCCTCAAAAGCAGGAATGAGGATATCAGGAAGAAAAGGCATATCAGGAGTGCCCAAACCCGCCGCCCGTAAAGCATTCTTGGCAATCAAAGCCCCCCAACCAGCGATGCCCGGTAACATACCAATAACCACCGCAGGAGCATGAAATTTAGGCGTAGAATTAAAACTTTGCACAACAATAACAATTCCAATCCATAAAACGATCGCCATACCACTATCAATTGGCACAAGAAAAGACAATAATCCCACAGTACCACTCACACACAGAAACGCCATAATCACAGCATTCAACCAAGAATAACCCACTCTCGCACCCATTTCCTTCCAGCCCGGATGCCCAATATATATAGTTGTAGGAAAACATGAGCCAAAAATCGCGGCGACAATTGTACCCACTCCATCCACCACCATACAAGGGATACTGGGATATTTATCCCCCGCAGCTTCCGCGCTTTCCAAATTTTGTAAACTACCCACCACATTCACCAAACCCATGGGTAAAATAATACTAAAATAACTAATCAAAACCTCTTTTTCTTGCCATAACGCCCCTATGGTGAATCGAGGCAAATGGAGACTAACAGGCTCTAAAGCAGTGCTTAATTGATTAGTATCCCATGTATTTAAACCAGTTAACCATGCCAATACCGTACCTAAAAATATAGCCAACAATCCCCCTGGAATTTCCAAATTAATAACAGGAATTTTGAATTTCACCTCACCAAAATAAGTTAATAAAATCACACCAAAAGGCACAATTCCCACTAAAGGATGGGCATAAGTTCTTAAGAAAAAACCTAAAGAAATAAAGCTTAAAGCAATACCTGATAAAGTAGATAATAAAGCCGCCCTTGGGGTTAAATCTTTTAATTTATCAACTATAAATGCCCCTAATAATTCAATAATTCCCGAACCAAAACAAGCCACTACTCCTGCTTGCCATGCCAATTCTGAAGCCGATTCAGGAGACATTCCCTTTCCCAAACCATCCAGTTTTACAGGTAGCATTACCAAGAAAACATAGGCAAATAAACTAATAGTATTTATCCCATAAGGAATGGCAGTAAAATCATCTCGATTTTCTTTTTTTCCCTGTTGATAAGCTAACCATGAATAGTAAAAATTTCCCACAATTAAAGACAAGGCAATACTGGGTAAAATTGTGCCATAAATTAAGTTGTTAGAAAATTGTAATACCCCTTGACACAAGCTAACTATGACTAAAATTTGAACCAGATTATTAATGGCTAAACCGAAAAAACCATCTAAATCTTCTCTTACAAACCATCTTGGTGATTTCATTACTAATCCTTTTGTTTTAAAATAAAAATTAAAATCTATGGAATCAATTTTCCTATATAATATTAAAACCAAACTAATTTAAAAACAACTTATTAAGAGTAAAAAAATTATGGCAGAAGAAATTAAAATTGGAGCTAAAATTAAGATAGTAAATTTGCCTCCTTATCTCAAAACAGCCGATCCAATGCCGATGTTACGCCCTCAAGATTTGATTGAAATCGGCGAAATTGGAGAGATTTTCGATCGAACACCTGGGAATTATTGGGTAGTAAAATTTAAGGCTGGAAAATTTTTAATAGAGAGTCAATATTTTGAAATTATCTCAACAGATAAGGAATAAAAAATAGCTAATTTCTCAAATAATATGTCACATAATTTATCCCTAAAATATGGAGATAAATTAATCAAGATTCAATGGTAATTCTCCATCTTGAAACTTGAATTTTTCACCATCAAAATTTCAAAATTAAAATTTCATCATCACAATTTTAATCATAAATTACTAATTAATAATTAAATCAATTCCCTAATGAATACAACACCAACTATTACTAACAAAGATAATACCAACTCAGCATTAATTTCTCCTCCAATTTCATCTTCAAAAACAGCCATCAATCCTGCCAATAATTCACTGATAAATCCACCAATAAAATTAGGCATAATGGCATCCGGAAGTGGCAGCAACTTTGAAGTAATTGCCAGGGAAATTCACCAAAGAAAACTCAACGCCCAAATTCAAGTATTAATTTACAATAAACCTCAAGCAAAAGTAAAAGATAGAGCAAAAAATTGGAATATTCCCGCCATTTTATTGAATCATAAAGAATACCAAGATAGAGAAAAATTTGATGCCAAAATAGTAGAAATTTTAAAACAAAATCAAGTTGAATTAGTAGTAATGGCAGGTTGGATGCGAATCGTAACCCCAGTATTAATTAACGCCTTTCCTAACAAAATAATCAACATTCATCCCAGTTTATTGCCTAGTTTTAAAGGCAACAAAGCAGTAGAAAATGCCTTAGAAGCTGGTGTGAAAATAACAGGTTGTACAGTTCATTTAGTAGTACCAGAAGTGGATAGTGGTGAAATCTTGATTCAGGCAGCAGTGCCCATATTACCTAATGATAACCTAGAAACCCTCCACGCCCGCATTCAAGTTCAAGAGCATAAAATATTACCCGAAGCGATCGTTTTAGCAGCTAAACTAGATCGTAAATAATCAAATACTTTTAACTAACTATATAAACTATGGTTACAAAATTAGAAAAAAAAATCTATTCTTCAGAAGAATATCTAGAATTAGAAGAATCAGCAGACATTCGTCATGAATTTATTAATGGAAAAATTATACCAATAGCTGGAGGCACTACTCAATATAATCTAATTACAGGCAATATTTATTTGGCATTGAGGATAGCTTTAAAAGGAAAAAATCTTCCTATTTATATAGAAAATGTGCGACTCTGGATACCAGATTTTAACGTTTTTACCTATCCTGATATTATGGTAATGACAGGAGATCCAATTTATCATACAAGTAGTCGAACAACGGTAACAAATGCTCTTACTATTATGGAAATTTTATCTAATTCTAGTAGAGATTATGATCAAGGGCGTAAATTTACTTTCTATGGTAGTATAAAAACTTTGCAGGAATATGTATTAGTAGAGCAAGAAACCTCTTTAGTAATGCTTTATCGACGGAATTCAGATAAAGATTGGCATTTACAAATATTAGAAGGAGAAACAGATATCCTATCCTTACTATCTCTTAAAGTAGAAATACCTTTAAAAGATATCTATGAAGGATTCTCAAAATAGTAAAAAGTTTGATTCATAGTCTCAATGAAAGCAAAACAGAATAATTTGTAGCAAGAGAAAATCATCAATCAATAATTAGGTAAGAAAATAGCTAAGGATAAAATTAAATCATCTTCTTGCCTTGTAAATATTTGGTAAATAACGATAAATTCCAAAACTATATTAAAAAATCTCTATATAGCTTAAAAAGTTTTAGAAAAATTGTTATCTTTAAAAGAAATGTATTTTTTTATAATATTTCCAATTTAAAAAATCTAAAACAACCAAAAAAGATAAAACTATCATGAAATGGGCCAACATATTAACCATAACAAGCATCTTATTGAATTTCCCTCATCTAGCAAATGGATTTGCTTTTACCCAAATAAATCAAATAAAAACAGAAATTCCCAATCTTAACTATTATCCATTAGCACAACAAATAGCACAAAAAATTGAAGAAGCAGAGAAATTTTACCATCAAGGAAATGAATTTTATAATCAAGGAAATTATCAAAAAGCAATATTAGCATTTACACAAGCCATTAAAATCAATCCTAACTATACAGAAGCCTACAACAATCGAGGATTAGCTTACTTCTACCAAGAAAACTACCAAAAAGCCATTGAGGATTATACCCAAGCCATTACCATCGACTCTCAATTTGCTAATGCCTACAACAATCGAGGATTAGCTTACTTCTACCAAGAAAACTACCAAAAAGCCATAGAAAATTACACCCAAGCCATCGCCATCGACTCTCAATTTGCTAATGCCTACAACAATCGAGGATTAGCTTACTTCCAGCAATACGAAGATGAAAAAGCAATAGAAGATTATACCCAAGCTATTCAACTCAATCCCAACTATACCGATGCCTACAACAATCGAGGATTAGTCTACCACCAGCAAGGCAATTATCAAAAAGCAATAGAAGATTATACCCAAGCCATTCAACTCAATCCTGAAAATCTTAACGCTTATTACAATCGAGGATTAGCTTACTACAAACAAAAAAATTATCGAAAAGCCATAGAAGATTATACAAAAACCATTCACATTAACCCTGAAGATATAGAAGCTTACAATTATCGCGGTATTTGCCACGAAAACTTAGGAGATGAATACCAAGAAAAAGGCAATAAGCTAAAAGCTGAAAAATACTATCGTTTAGCCATATTCGATTATGAAAAAGTATTATTCATGAATCCAAACCATCAATCTGCTTTAAATAATAGAGAAATTGCCTATGAAAAATTAATCAATATTTAGAAATAAATTATTAAAAAATTTCTATCAGCTTCAAAAGCCCTACAAGGAAGTGCTACACTTTAAAAAAAGTATTTCTTAAATCATAAATTTCAACAAAAAATCAGAAAAAAGATGAAACTATTATCAAAATTCTCTAAGGTATTAACCATAGCCGCTATAGTATTAAATCTGCCTCAGACAGTAAATGGATTGACTTTCACCCAAGCTAAAGAAATAACACAAGAATTTCCAGAATCTACTAGTTATTTACTAGCGCAACTAAGCCAAGCAGAGATTTATTACAATCGAGGAAATGATTTTTACGATTTAGGTAACTATAAAGAAGCTATATCAGCATTCACACAAGCTATTGCACTCAATCGAAATTATACAGATGCTTACAACAATCGAGGATTAGTCTACTACCAACAAGGAAATTACCGAAAAGCTATTGATGATTACACTCAAGCTATTAGAATTGATTCTCGATATTATCTAGGTTATTATAATCGAGGGTTAGTCTACTACCAACAAGGAAATTATTCAAAAGCCATTGATGATTATTCTCAAGCTATTCGTTTCAATCCTAGATATACTAACGCTTATTATAATCGCGGATTGACTTATCAAAATCAAGGGAATTATCGAAAAGCTATCGAAGATTACACTCAAACTATAGCTATTGATTCTAGATATGTTAACGCTTATTATAATCGTGGAAATGCTTATTTAGATCAAGGAAATTATCGAAAAGCTATTGAAGATTACACTCAAACCATAGCTATTGATTCTGAATATGTAAATGCTTATATTAATCGTGGTCTTTCTTATATAAATATAGGTGATCAATACAAACTAGAAGGTAATAAAAGAGAGGCTGAAAGACACTATCGTGTAGGTATTTCCGATTACGAAAAGGCTTTATTCTTGAAACCAAATGATGAATTAACTTTAAATAATAGAAGAATTGCTCTTGATAGGTTAAGGAGTCTCTAATAAGTGAATCCTATCTCAAGATGTTTTACTCTTTTTCCTTTGATATCTAGAGTAAAACATGGCTATAGTTTTTAATAAGTAGTAACTAAAGTAGCAATCTATACTTTTTAAAATTTTGAATACTAAATATTTCAACAAAAACTCATTAAAAGCTATAGCATATATCCATAATTCCTGATTTTATCTTTAGTTAAATTAGTGAACTTTATCAATTATTTTCAAAAACTTTAATAGTTAAAGGTAACTTTTAAAAAGAAAATTAAATACCAAAATTTTAGCATTTTTAGGATTAAATCATCTATATTAGGTTAACCATTGGCATAAATTATTCTGCTAACATAACAGTTTTCCAAACCAAACCAGAAATCAAATTAGTAATAATATGAGCAACGATGGGAATTAAAAGATTACCAGTTACTAAAGCAGTATAACCTAAAACTAATCCTACAACAGTCGCCCAAACAGCATAAGGCCATTGTTTAACCCCGCTCATATGAACTAATCCAAAGATAATACTAGACAGAATCAAAGCAATGGAGTTAAAACCAAAAGCTGGTAACATAACACCTCTAAATAATAACTCTTCACTTAAACCAGGTAAAAGACCAAGCCAAATTATATCAGGTAATATCAAAGGTTTGATAACCAATTCCAAATAAAAATTAGCACTATTGCGATAATCAGGCCAAATCCAATACATAATAGTACTAGCAATACTAATTCCTACAGCTATACCTAACCCTAATAATAACGACTTCATGTCCAGGGACCATTCAAGTACCGGAACATTACCTAATAAATTCCATACTTTAGCAATAATTAATAAAAAAAGTGCAGTTACACCCATAACTACTAAAACTTGGGTGCGAGTTAATTGTTCAAAATCAGAATTGTTAGGTTCATTCATTTCAGATATATTCTTGCAAAAACGACAAAGAAGGATATAAGGATTCTACACTGATTCCCCCTCGATGGGCAACTAAAACCCCTAATGCTTCTAAATACGATCGTACGGTAATGACGGAAATTCCCAAAGATTCAGGGGTTACTTGTATTGCTGTTTGATTATCGGATACTGCAATAATTTTGGTCTTACCATTACTCAGACTAAGAATCCCACTACCACCACAGGCTGTCGCGGGCACAATTAAAGCATCTACCTGATTTGCCCAGATGGATTCTGGTGGAATAGAAGCTGGAATAGAATCAGAATTCGTTGGGATGATAAACTGAGGTGCTCGACTAAGTCCAACTAATACGCAAGGTAAGAAAGTATAACCTAATTCTTCAGCTGCCGCACGAGGGGAAATATTGGGATCAATTGGTAAAGGATTTAACGCCGGTGCATGGGCTGCGGGTATTTTGAAATGGCGCACAATGAGGTGAGAAATAACGGCTTCCGCACCAGCAAGATAATCCACGCCTTCTCCATGACGGTAATTTTCTAAGGCTTGACTATCAGTTTCATCAGGAAATCTGGCAACGATGGCGATGGCTTCTACTTTAGCTTGGGTAATTAATTTTTCTGCTGCCCTTAATAAGCTATCAGGGTTGCCGATGGTTCCCCAACTGGCACCGGATTCAGCTAGGCGTAATTCCACATTTAAAGGTGCGTCGGTAATGATATAGTCTTTGATATTTAATCCTAAAGTTGCTCTGGTGGCTTCTGCTGCTTGTAGGTGTCTGAGGCGCAATTCTTCTTCTATAGCGGCATCTAAGATTAAGCCAATTCGGTTTTGATGTACAGGTTGTAATCCCCATGAGCCACTGGCAAATTGATCTAGTCCATATCCTTCTACATAGTATATATTAGGTGACGACCAATACAGTTGGGCACCGTTAAGGACGTTAGGATGGGTAATAAGACGATGGCAAATTTGAGAGATAGCACGTGCCACAGGTATAGCATCCCCTGCATAACCACCAATGGCAGCCCCTATCCCAGTAGGAACGATTAATAATACGGTGTAAGGTAATGTGTGAGGTAAATGTAATTGGTTTGCCACTAAGTTTAAGATTGTCAAATAAGATTATCTGGTTAAGATTATCTGGTTAAGATTATCTGGTTACGACGGCTTCTATTTTGGCTTTTTGTTTTTCTTTATCTACACCTGTAATTGCCCATCGTAAAAGTTCACCTTGTTTTTTTAATTCTGTTTCTATATCTCGTTTTAATTTTAATGGGTTGGCTTGAAGGTCGATTTCGGCTGTTATAAAGTGAGTAGTCATAATTTCTCTTTGGTATTTGGCTATTTTTCAAAACTTTTTAAAGCTTATTTACTAATTTTAGCATAATTTTTAATCATGTTGATTTTGCTGATTGGGTTTCTATTTTTGTCATTGTGATTAAGCTTTTGTCTCTTTACTATCAAATTTTTTTGGTGGTTTGGGTTACGTTTTTTATTTTTTATATACTACAATAATATATTATGTCTATCTTGGTTAATTAATAGACTTGGTAATTGCTAATTGTTGATTACTAATTAAATTTTATAACTTTTTAACAAAGTATATATTACTTAATAATAAATAATATTATTTTATGT